>NZ_JBHYXC010000001.1:259585-411817 GCF_042751495.1 Streptomyces sp. NPDC059373
CGACCTCGCACCGCTCGGCCCCAGGGGCCTCCCGGGCTTCGCCCGACTGCGCCGGACTCCGTCCGCCGTACACGGCTACCCCCGGGACCCTTGACCCACGGTCCACCGTGCCGACCCGATCCCCAACGCCGACCTCGCACCGCTCGGCCCCAGGGGCCTCCCGGGCTTCGCCCGACTGCGCCGGACTCCGTCCGCCGTACACGGCTACCCCCGGGACCCTTGACCCACGGTCCACCGTGCCGTCCCATGGCCCCATGGACCGCAAGGAGGAGCAGGTCCGCCGCCTGCTCGACACGCCGCACCCGGTCGTCGCCGCGGACCTCCCCGCCCGCGCCGTCGACCGGGGGCGGCGTGTCCTCCGCCGCCGCCGCAGGGCGCACATCGTCCTGTGGGTGCTGCTCCTCGCCGCCGTGGTCACCGCGATCGTCCTGCTCGCCCTGTGGTGGCCGACGCCGGCCCCGCTGGACACGACGCCGACGGTCGGGGGCGGGTGAGCCGGGGGGCTGCCAGCGGCTACGCCCCGAGCGCCTGCCGCAGGTCGGCCAGCAGGTCGTCCGCCGACTCGATGCCGACCGAGAGCCGGACCAGGTCGGACGGGACCTCCAGTGCGGAACCCGCCGCCGAGGCGTGGGTCATGCGGCCGGGGTGCTCGATGAGGGACTCGACGCCGCCGAGCGACTCGCCGAGCGTGAAGAGCCGGGCGCGGTTGCAGACCTCGACAGCCGCCTCCTCGCCGCCCTGGACCCGGAAGGAGACCATGCCGCCGAAGGCCTTCATCTGCTTGACGGCGATCTCGTGCCCGGCGTGCTCGGGCAGCCCCGGGTAGAGCACCTGCGCCACCTTGGGGTGCGACCGCAGCATCTCGGCGACCCTGGTGGCGTTCTCGCTGTGCCGGTCCATGCGGACGGCGAGCGTCTTGATGCCGCGCATCACCAGCCAGGCGTCGAAGGGCCCGGCCACCGCGCCCATGGCGTTCTGGTGGTAGGCCAGCTCCTCGCCCAGGCCCGCGTCCGCCGCGATGAGCGCGCCGCCGACCACGTCGGAGTGGCCGCCCATGTACTTGGTGGTGGAGTGCACGACGACGTCCGCGCCCAGTGCGAGCGGCTGCTGCAGGTAGGGGCTGGCGAAGGTGTTGTCGACGACGAGCTTGGCGCCCGCGTGCCGGGCGATGTCCGCGATCACCGTGATGTCGGTGATCCCGAGCAGCGGGTTGCTCGGCGTCTCGACCCAGATCGCCTTCGTGTTCGGCCGGATCTGCTCCCGTACCGCCGCCGGGTCGGACGTGTCGGCCACCGACCACTGCACGCCCCACCGCTCGGCGACCTTGGCGAAGAGCCGGAAGGTGCCGCCGTACGCGTCGTTCGGGATCACCACGTGATCGCCGGGGACCAGGATCGTACGCAGCAGGCAGTCCTCGGCCGCGAGGCCGGACGCGAAGGCGAGCCCCCGCCGGCCGCCCTCCAGCGCGGCGAGGTTCTCCTCCAGCGCGGTACGGGTCGGGTTCGCGGAACGGCTGTACTCGTAGCCGCCGCGCAGCCCGCCGACCCCGTCCTGCTTGTACGTGGAGACCTGGTAGATCGGCGTCACGACGGCGCCGGTCTGGGCGTCCGCGGCCTGCCCCGCGTGAATAGCCAGGGTCTCGAAGTTCTGGTGCTGCTGCTGGTGCCTGTCGGTCATGCCGCCGAGGGTAGTCGCCGCGCGGCGTGATGGCCTGGTCGGCGCCTGGAGCGGTCACGTATGTTCACGTTGCGGAAGCACTCGGAATGCCGCGGCACCTCTCGTACGTTTCAGGAGTACGACCTTTCGAGCCGCCCCGGAATTCCGGAATTGGAGCCACCGCATGCTCTTCGACCGCCACAAGTCGCGCCTCCCCTCCGCCGAGGAGGCCCTCCCGGGCCGTGCCACCCCCGAATTCCCCCTCGCCGCCCGCCACACCGTCCTCGGCAACCCCCTCGCCGGCCCGTACCCCGTCGGCCTGGAGATCGCCGACTTCGGCCTGGGCTGCTTCTGGGGCGCCGAGCGCATCTTCTGGCAGACCCCCGGCGTCTGGACCACCCTCGTCGGCTACCAGGGCGGCCACAGCCCGAACCCGACGTACGACGAGGTCTGCTCCGGCCTCACCGGCCACACCGAGGCCGTCCGCGTCGTCTACGACCCCGCCCTCGTCACCTACGACCAGCTCCTCAAGGTCTTCTGGGAAGCCCACAACCCCACCCAGGGCTTCCGCCAGGGCAACGACACCGGCACCCAGTACCGCTCCGCCATCTACACCCACTCCCCCGCCCAGGCCTCCGCCGCCGACGCCTCCCGCGCCGCCTACCAGCCCGTCCTCACCCGCGCCGGCTACGGCGACATCACCACCGAGATCCTCCCCGCCGGCCCCTTCTACTACGCCGAGCCCTACCACCAGCAGTACCTCGACAAGAACCCCAACGGCTACTGCGGCATCGGCGGCACCGGCCAGTCCTGCCCCATCGGCGTCGCCCGCGGCGACGGCTGAGGCTTCGCCGGGCAGCGAAAGCCGCTGTGCGGGCGCAGTGATTCGGGCAAGCTGCGGCGCATGGACTGGATGCCGCTGCTCTCCACACTGACCGGTGCCGTAATCGGCATCACCGCCACCCTGATCGCCGACCGTAGCCGGTGGCGGCGCGAGGAGAGCCGGCACGCGAAGGAGTTGCGGCGCGAGGTGTACACGGAGTATGTCTCGGCGCTCAAAGCAGCAGGTGAGGAGATACGGGCCGTCGCTTTGGGGGATCACATGTCCGAGTCGGCGCGGGATGCGGCCGTGCGGGAAGCCTTCCGCGGCAGCGGCATGTATACGGCGAGCGAGCGTCTGTGGCTCGTGGGGCCGCCGCAGGTCGTGGCGGCCGGGAACGAGGCGTTTCGCAGCCTGCGCAGGCTGCGCGACGCGTACGCGCAGGGGGTGGCGGTCGGCTCCGCTGAGGACGGGCCGCTGGTCGCACAACGTCGCGCGGCCATGGCCGAGATGCGCGGCCTGATGCGTGAGGATCTGGGCATCGGGCCTCTGGGGATTGAATGACCATCGGACGGCACGCAGCGGCGTGCGGGTAGCTTGAGTGCATGTGTGTCTCGATGGATCAGGCCGAGTTCTCCGGCACCACGTTGTATGTCGGGCGCCAGCGCCACGACGTGCACGGCCTGATCCACGTGCTGGGCTACCAGAACACGGCTGTGAACCTCGCGGACGGTCCCAACGCGATGCTTCTCCACCTGCCGGCGCAGCGCATGACCCGGGAGAACTTCATCCCGGTCGGGCGCAATCCCGAGGTCCTCAGCCGGATGGTCGACGCGGTCCGGCCTCGCTCCGTCGGTGACGGCGTCGACTGGATGGACTGGGTGTGCGGCCAAGGGGCCGAGGTGTTCGACCACGGCATCTACACCGTGCTGCTCAGCACCGACCCGACGTTGCTTCAAGCGGCCCTCGCCCAGGTGCCGTTGCGCAAACGGCCGCCTCTCAATCCGCTCCTGCTGGAGTTCTACGCGGACCAGTACCCGGGGCACCCGATCGCGGTGTGCTGCTTCGACAACGCCGAAGCAGGACGGGCCGAGCCGCTGTTGATGTGGTATTCGCCCCTGTCCCCCGACCGGTTGACTCTCCCCGCGCTGGACTGCCATACCGGCGAGCCACCCGACCTGGACGCCGACGTACCCGTGGACCACTGGGTGGTCTTCGGGACGGACGAGGCTCCGGACGGTTGGGGACAACCGGTCGGCTACGAGGGCAACATGCGCCACCGGCTGCGCCGTTTTCTGCCGGACACGGTCGTGGGCGCGTACTTCGGCGGGCAGTCGCTCCCCAACGGCGACTTCGCCATCGCCCACGACGATCTGCTCGCCGGAGACCTGGAGCGGATCGTGCGGCTGCGGCCTTCCGCCTGAGTCCCGGTCTGCGGGTTCCGTCGGAAAATGGGTTGCCCGGCGAGGGACCGGACCGGTTGCATCGTCGTCCTGTCGCTGTCGCGGTGGGATCCGGTCCGGTTCAGGGGAGTTCATGGCTGCCGGCAAGATGCATGCCGACGAGATCGACACCGACGTGCCGCTGGTGCGGCGGCTGCTCGCCGGGCAGTTTCCGGAGTGGGCGGGGCTTCCGGTGGAGTGGGTGGACTCCGCCGGGACGGTCAACGCGGTGTACCGGCTCGGTGCGGACATGGCTGTGCGGCTGCCGCGCATCGAGGGCGGGGCCAGGGATGTGGACAGGGAACAGGAGTGGCTGCCGCGCCTCGCGCCGCTGCTTCCGGTCGCCATTCCGGTTCCGGTGGGGCGGGGCCGGCCCGCGGAGGGGTATCCGTGGCCGTGGTCGGTCTATCCGTGGCTCGGCGGGGAGAACCCGGCCCTCGGTCGCATCGCGGACCCGGGCGGGCTGGCGGAGGATCTCGCGGCGTTCGTCGCGGCGCTGCAGCGGGTCGATCTCGCGGACGGGCCGCCGGCGTATCGCCATGAGCCCCTGGTGACGCGGGATGCCGCGACGCGCGCCGCGATCGAGGAGCTGCACGGGGTCATCGACACCGACCGGGCGACCAGCGCGTGGAAGGCGGCCCTGCGAGCGCCCGCCTGGCAGGGCCCGGCCGTGTGGGTGCACTCGGACCTCTCACCGGGGAACGTGCTGCTCAGCGGCGATGGCCGGCTCAGCGCGGTGATCGACTTCGGGTGCGTGGGTGTCGGGGAGCCGGCCGTCGACCTGATCGCCGGGTGGAGTCTGCTGACCCCGGGGGCGAGGGACGCCTTCCGCGCCGCGCTCGGGGTCGATGACGCGACCTGGGCGCGGGGGCGCGGCTGGGCGTTGTCGATCGCGGTCATGGAGCTTTCGTACTACCGGATCACCAATCCGGTGATGGCGAGGATCGCGCGACACGTGATCGGTGAAGTCCTCAGCGACCACGGGCACGCCGGATGACGCGAACGGGAACCCGGTGAACCCGGTGAACCCGGTCAGCCCGTGATGTTGGAGAGGCCCGTGCGGAGGTCGTCGAGGTTCATGACGGGCTGGACGGTGACCTTGGCGCCGGCCTGGAAGAAGGGCTCGGCGATGGACGGCAGCTGGGAGGAGTCCTGCATGTCGAAGACGAGCAGGCAGGAGCGGACGCCTTCGGTGGGTGTGAAGTAGGCCGCTTCGGGCTTGAGGTGCTCGATGATGCCTTCGATGGTCTTGGTCAAGGTCCCGTCGGTGGCCAGCTGGTTGGTGTTCTCGGTGTCGAGCTGGGCGCTGAGGAGCATGCGCATGGTGCTCACCCCTTCCGAGGGGAAATGCGGAGGTGTACGTTCAGCGTCCCGCCGGAGGGTGAGGCGCGCAACCCATATGGGTGATATTGCGGTGATTTGCCCGACCTGCCAAGGATGATCTTCCTATGGTGGGCTCATGTCGAATCCCACGCGCCGCACTCCGTCCCCGCTGACCCGCCGGGGAGTGCTGGTCGCCGTGGGAGCCGTGGCGGCCGGGGCGGCTTTCAGCTCCGCGGCGGCGGCCGCGACAGCCTACGACGTGGAGTACGTGTCACGGGCGGCGTGGGGGGCGGACGAGCAGAAGCGGTTCACGACGGACGGGGCCGAGAACTCGCCGGCGGTGTACTACCCGGCGCAGGCGCTGACGGTGCACCACACGGACACCGCGAACGACGATCCGGACCCGGCGGCGACCGTGCGGGCGATCTACGAGCACCACGCCGTCAGCAACGACTGGGGCGACATCGGCTACCACTTCCTGATCGACGAGTCCGGCCGCATCTACGAGGGCCGCTGGTCCGGCGACGACGGTCTGCCGGCGCACGACCGCCAGGGCAGGGTGGTCACCGGCTTCCACGTGGAGGGCTTCAACGCGGGCAACCTGGGGATCGCACTGCTCGGGACCCTGACGGACCGGCCGCCGACCGACGCGGCCGGGGCGTCGCTCGTGCGGCTGGTGGCGGCGATGAGCCGGTTCCACGGACTGGACCCGAGGGCCAGGACGACGTACACCAACCCCGTCAGCAAAGCGACGCGCGAGGTGACGACGCTCGCCGGGCACCGCGACTGGATGAGTACCGGCTGCCCGGGCGGCACCATGTACGCACGGCTGTCCTCGGTGCGCGAGGCAGCGGCCAAGCGGACGCGGCGCTGAATCAGAGCCCGGGGGCCGGGCGGTGGAACCAGGCCTCGCGGAACGACGGCCGGCCCCGGACCTGTGTCAGGTCCGGGGCCGGCCGCTTGCGCGCTACTTGGTCAGGTAGGCGTTGTAGATCACCTGGGAGAGGGTGTTGCCCTTCTTGTCGGTGACGTTGGCCTTGAGGGAGACACCCTTGCCGGCCTTGGGGTTCTTCACCGTCACCTTGCCGCTCTTGACGGTGAGCTTCGTCCAGTGCTTGCCGCCGTCGAAGGAGACGTACACCTTCAGGGACTTGAGGTTGCGGCCGGCGGCGGAGCCGAGGACCGTGACCGGGACCTTGACCGAGGCCTTGGCCTTGGAGGTGCTGGCGGTGGTCAGCGAGGGGCTGAACTTCACCGCCGAGGCCGGGAGCTTGACCCGGTCGGAGGTCTTCTTGGAGCTGAAGGTCCAGGCGGCGGTCACCTTGGTGGTGACGCCCGCGACCCCGCTGCGGGTGAGCGAAGTGGTGAGCTTGTACTTCGCGTTGGCGGCCTTGACGGTGAAGGGCTCACCGGTCACCGGGTCGGTGTTGGAGCCGACCTTCACGCCGTTGCGGTAGAGGGTGGTGGCGGCCTTGTCGTACGTGGTGCTGCCGACCTGGCCGGAGCCGTCGGCGAGCAGCGGGAGGTAACCGTAGATCTGGTTGCCGTCACGGAACAGACCGTAGGTGCTGTCGACCTTCGGGCCGAAGACGCCGACGTTGAAGGTCCTGGCGTAGGTCTTGGCGCCCTTGAAGGTGGCGTTGCCGGTGGAGTAGTCGGCCTCGAAGTTGCTGTCGCTGTCGAGCTGTACGAACTCGAAGGACCACTTCACCGAGCTGCCGCCGTTGACGTAGAGCTTGTAGCTGCGCGGCAGCTTGTGCTCGAAGGCGGTGCTGGAGCTGCCGGAGCCGCCGGTGTCCGGCACGGCGAACAGCAGGCCGGTCTTGTTCTTCGCCGAGGCGCCGAGCTTGACATTGATCTTGGCGAGGTCGGCGGCCTTGGCGTGCTTGGTGAAGCCGGTCGCGAGCTTGGTCTTGCTGCGGCCGTACGCCAGGTTGTACTCGGTGGCGCCGTGGGTCCAGGTGCCCGCGTACGTCTCGTGCAGCTCACCGGCGCCGGTGGCCGGGCCGAGGTGCGCCGAGCGGAAGCCCTGGTACGAGTCCAGCCACCAGCCGAAGGTGGTGCCGAAGTTGTCGCCCACCTGCACCGAGAACTCCGGCGAGGCGAACTGGGAGACGGCCGAGCTGTCCGGGACCGTGAGGTCGATCGGCTTGGCGGTGCGGGCGTCGACGGTGATGGTGGTGTCGCCGGAGACCGTGAGGTTCGGCTGGTTGATCCAGTCGGCGCCCTGCCAGCTGGTGCCATCGCCGACGAAGACGTCGCTGCTCAGCAGGTAACGGCCCTTGGGCACCCGGATGGTGGAGGTGCCGCTCGGGTCGTAGGGGGTGTAGTAGTTGCCGGCGATGTCGCCGACGAGGCCCTGGATGGTGTCGTCGTAGTTCGCGGTCGCGTTGCCGGCCCGGTCGAGGTGCTTGATCGTGACGTTGTACGACTCCACCTCGCGGGTCACGGCGGCGGCGGTGCGGACGGTCTGGCCGTCGGCGGCCGTGGCCACGATGTACGCGCTGTAGGCGCCGTTGACGTCGCCACCGAGGGTGGTGTCGACGGTCACGTCGGCGGTGGCGGTGCCGCCGGCCGGGACGGTGACCTGGTTGGTGCTCAGGGTGAAGAAGCCGTCAGGGGCCGCGTCGCCCTTGGGACCCGTGGCGGTGGCCGTGAGGTCGAGGGTGACGGCCTCGGAGCCGGTGTTGCTGTAGGTGACGGTCTTGGTGACCTTCGGGTCGTCCTGGTGCGGCCACGCGGCGGTGCCGAAGCTCAGCGAGACCGGGTCGGCGACCACGGTCTGCTTGATCGCCTTGCTGAGGTCGATCCGGCCCGAGCCCTGCTCGAACGGGTTGTACGCCCCCAGGGTCGTGGAGCCGGTGAGGGCGGCCTTGATCTGCTGCCCGGTCCAGCTCGGGTGCTCCTGGGCCAGCAGCGCGGCGGAGCCCGCGACATGCGGGGTGGCCATCGACGTACCGGAGATCGTCAGGTAGCCGGGCGGGTTCTCGCCGACCTCGTCGTCGATGACCGAGCCGGGGGCCGCGGCGGCGGTGATGTCGACGCCGGGGGCCGTGACGTCCGGCTTGATCGCGCCGTCGCCCACGCGCGGGCCGCGCGAGGAGAAGTCGGCGAGGGTGTCGGTGGAGTCGACGGCGCCGACGGTGAGCGCGGCGTCCGCGCTGCCCGGGGAACCGACCGTGCCGGCGGCGCTGCCCGAGTTGCCGGCGGCGATGACGAAGAGCGTGCCGGTGTCGGCGGAGAGCGTGTTGACCGCTTCCTCGATCGGGTCGACACCCGGGGTGTCCGTGCCGCCGAGGCTCAGGTTGGCGACCTTGGCACCGGACGCGGCGGCCCACTCCAGGCCCGCGATGATGCCGGCGTCGTCGCCGTAGCCGTCGTCGTCCAGGACCTTGCCGTTGAGCAGCTGTGCGCCCGACGCGACGCCCTTGTACTTGCCGGCGGACTTGACGCCGGTGCCGGCCGCGATGGACGCGACGTGGGTGCCGTGCCCGAAGTGGTCGTCGACGTTGTTCGCGGCCGAGAAGTTCTTCTCGTCCACGACCCGGCCGGCCAGGTCCTCGTGGGCCTTGTCGATACCGGTGTCGAGGATGGCGATCTTCACGCCGGTGCCGTCGTAGCCTGCGGCCCACGCGGTCGGCGCGTTGATCTGCTTCATGTTGGTGCTGACGTCGTCCGCGGCGGCCTTCTGCAGCGCGTCCAGCCAGACCGTCTTCAGGCCCGACTCGGCGGTCGCGTACGGCGTGCCGTTCGTCGGCTCGTTGGTCAGCGCCTTCCAGACCTCGGCGGCGTCGCTCGCGGGCGTGGTCACCGCCTCGCCGTCGAGCCGCTTGTAGGCGTGGGTGACCTGGGTGCCGTCGGCCGCGTGCAGCTCGGCCTTGGCGGCAGGCTTGCTGCCCTTGTACGTGACGATGTAGCCGAGGCCCTTGGCCTGCGCCTTGCGGTACTCGGCACGGCTCAGGGTCGTGATGTCGAACAGCCTGCGGTCGACGCGGCCCTTCTGGATCAGCCGGGCGGCGTCCAGCGGTATGGCGTACGTGTGCCCGTCCAGGGTCTGGACCTGGACGGGTATGCCCTCGCGGCCCTTGGCGCGCTTGAGCGCGACCGGCTTGCCCTTGGCGTTGACGCCGATGCGGTCACCGGTGATGAGGGTGATCCACGTCTTGGCGTTGCCCTTGAGGGCGGACGCGGTGAGCTGGTCGTTGGCGGTCGTCCGGTCGACCGTCGCTCCCGCGGGTGACACGGCTCCGGCGGTCAGCGCGGCCGCGACCCCCGCTGCGAGCGCGACAGCGCGCGCCTTTCTCCATCCTGCGTGCAACTGATTCCCCTGGTGTCGTCGTCTGGACACACGGGAGCCTGTGTTGAGGCGCGCCTACGCGATGTTTCCCCCACGAGCGATCCCCCACTGAACCCCCGATTGCATACCGAGTATGTAATCATTTTTTAAGATTCACAAGAGTCACTTCAGGAACAGGCGTTCAAATCAGGCCAGTTGTGCAACAGACGAGCGGCCCCGGACCGTGGAAGGTCCGGGGCCGCTCGCTGTCACCGCCTACCAGCGGTTACTTGGTGAGATAGGCGTTGTAGAGCACCTCGGAGAGGGTGCGGCCCTTCTTGTCGGTGACATTGGCCTTGAGGGAGACACCCTTGCCGGCCTTGGGGTTCTTCACCGTCACCTTGCCGCTCTTGACGGTGAGCTTCGTCCACTTCTTGCCGCCGTCGAAGGAGACGTACACCTTCAGCGACTTGAGGTTCGAGCCCGCCGCGGAGCCCTGCACCTTGACCGGCACCTTGACCGAGGCCTTGGCCTTGGAGGTGTTGGTGGTGGAGAGGGAGGGACTGAACTTCACCGTCGAGGCGGGGAGCTTGACGTAGTCGCCCTCCGCGACGTGCTTGGACGTGAAGGTCCAGGTCGACACGATCTTGCTGCTGACGGAGGCCACGCTGCTGCGGGAGACCGTCGTGGTCAGCTTGTAGTCGGCGCCGGCCTTCGGCACGTCGAAGGCCACTTCGTCGACCGAACCGCTGTAGGACTGGAGCTTGGTCCCGTTGCGGTAGAGCGTGGTTGTCGCCGAGTCGTACAGCGACTGGCCCTGGTGGCCCGCGCCGTCGGTGAAGAGGCCGACGTAGGCGAAGAGCACGTCACCCGAGCGGTAGATGCCGTTGTCCGTGTTCACGACCGGGCCGAAGGGACCGACGTTGAAGGTGCGGCTGTAGCTCTTGCCGGCCGTGTACGTCTTGTTGTCGACCGAGTACAGCGACTGCAGCGTGAGGTCGGGCTTCGCCTGGGCGAAGAGCTGGCCCCACTTCGCGGTCTTGGCCGTGACGTAGATCGTGGCGGTGTAGGGCAGCTTGCGCACCGTGACGGTCGCCGGGCCGCCGTCGCCGTTGTCGTCGAACGTGATGATCGTGCCGTGGGTGTTCGCCTTGACGGAGCCGGCCCTGGTGGTGATCTTCGCGAACTCCGAGGCCTTCGCGGCGTGGCTGTAGCCCGTGTAGAAGGACTTGGTGCGGCTCGCGGAGGTGTTGTACTCCTTGCTGCCGTCCTTCCAGGTGCTGGTCACGCTGGCACTGAAGTCGTCGGCGCTCTGGGCGGCACCGTCGTGCAGGGTGCGGACGTTCTTGAAGCTCGTCAGCAGCCAGGCGTTGTACGTGCCGCTGTTCTCGGTGAAGAACTCGTAGCTGAGAGTGCCGCCGACCTGCTTGGCGCTGCTGTCCGGCACGGAGATCTTGACGGCCTTGGTCCTGGTGGCGTCGAAGGTCAGCGTGGTGTCCTGGGTGAGCGAGACCTTCGGGTGGACGATGAAGTCCTCGCCGGTCACGCTGCTGCCGCTGAGCTGGTCGATGACGCTGTCCAGGGCGTAGTTGCCCTTCGGCAGCCGCACGTCGACGGTGCCGTCGGCCTCGTACGCGGTCTCGTACACATCGGCGTTGGCGTCGTCGAGGCCGGACACCGTGGTCAGGTAGCTCGACGCCGCGTTGCCGCTGTGGTCGAGGTGCTTGAGGGTCAGCGTGTACGACTCGGCCTCGCGGGTCACGGCGGCCGCGGTACGGACCGTCTGGCCGTCGGCTGCGGTGCCGACGACATACGCGCTGTAGGCGCCGTTGACGTCGCCACCGAGGGTGGTGTCGGCCGAGACGTCGACCGTGGCGGTGCCGCCGGCCGGGACGGTGACCTGGTTGGCGCCGAGGGTGAAGAAGCCGTCGGGGGCCGCACCGCCCTTGGGGTCCAGACCGGAGACCGTGAGGTCGAGAGTGACGTCCGCGGAACCGGAGTTGGTGTAGGTGACCGTCTTGGTCAGCTTCTGGTCGTCGGCGTGCGGCCACAGGGCGGTGCCGAAGTTCACCGACGACGGGTCGGCGGTGACGGTCTGGCTGATCGCCTTGGAGAGGTCGATCCGGCCGGTGCCCTGCTCGAACGGGGTGTAGCTGCTGCCCGGCACGGTGGACGCGGTGAGGGCGGCCTTGATCTGCTGCCCGGTCCAGGACGGGTGCTCCTGGGCCAGCAGGGCGGCGGCGCCCGCGACATGCGGGGTGGCCATCGACGTACCGGAGATGGTCAGGTAGCCGGCCGGGTTCTCGCCGACCTCCTTGTCGATGACGCTGCCCGAGGCCGCGGCGGCGGTGATGTCCACACCGGGGGCCGTGACGTCCGGCTTGATCGCGCCGTCACCGACGCGCGGGCCGCGCGAGGAGAAGCTGGCGAGGGCGTCGCTGGAGTCGACCGCGCCCACGGTGAGCGCGGCGTCCGCGCTGCCGGGGGAATCGACGGTGGACTCGCCGAGCTCGCCCTCGTTTCCGGCGGCGATCACGAAGAGCGTGCCGTACTGCGCGGAGAGCGTGTTGACGGCCTCCTCCAGCACATCCGTGCCGGGGGTGTCGGTGCCGCCGAGGCTCAGGTTGGCGATCTTGGCGCCGGACTGGGCGGCCCACTCGAGGCCCGCCAGGATCCCGGAGTCCTCGCCGTAGCCGGTGTCGTCCAGGACCTTGCCGTTGAGGAGCTTCGCGCCGTACGCGACACCCTTGTACTTGCCGCTGGACTTCACGCCGGTACCGGCCGCGATGGAGGCGACGTGGGTGCCGTGGCCGAAGTGGTCGTCGACGTTGTTCGCGGCCGAGAAGTTCTTCTCGTCCACGACCTGGCCGGCCAGGTCCGCGTGGGTCTTGCGGATACCGGTGTCGAGGATGGCGATCTTCACGCCGGTGCCGTCGTAACCGGCGCTCCACGCGGTGGGCGCGTTGATCTGCTGCATGTTGGTGCTGACGTCGGTGGCCGCGGCCTTCTGCACCGCGTCCAGCCAGACCGTCTTCAGGCCCGACTCGGCGGTGGCGAAGGGGCTGCTGCCCTTGGGCTCGTTGGTCAGCGCGGACCACACGGCGCCGGTGTCCTGCTTGGGAGTGGTGACGGCCTCACCGTTGAGCTTGCCGTAGGTGTGCGTCACGTCGGTGCCGTCGGCCGCGTGCAGCTCGGCCTTGGCGGCAGGCTTGCTGCCCTTGTACGTGACGATGTAGCCGAGGTTCTTCGCCTGCGCCTTGCGGTACTCCGCGCGACTCAGCGTGGTGACGTCGAACAGCCGCTTGTCCACCTTGCCGGTGGATATCAGCTTGGCCGCGTCCTCCGGGATCACGTACGTATGCCCGTTGAGCTTCCGCACGGATATCGGTACGTCCTGGCGGCCCTCGGCGCGCTGGACGCCCAGCACCTTGCCCGTGCCGCTCACCGCGACCCGGTCACCGGTGATCAGGGTGATCCATGTGGCCTTGGACTGCTTCGCCGCCGCCTTGAGCCCGGCCGCCGTCTGCGCCGGCGCCGCTCCGGCCGGCGTCATCGCCGCCCCGGCGGTCAGTGCCGCCGCTACCCCCGCCGCGAGCGCAATCGCGCGCGCTTTTCTCCAGCCTGCGTACAACTTTTCCCCTGGTGTCGTCGTCTGAAGACACGAGGGTCCCGTGCTGAGACATGCACACGTCGTGTTCCCCCACGAGCGATCCCCCCACAAAACCCCCGATTACATACGCAGTATGTAGTCATCTTTTGTGATTCTCAATAGCCACTCCGTGAACAACACGTCAAGAAAGGGCATGCTGCGCAGGCGTTGACGTGGCGTTGAAGCGCTTCGATTATTCCTCTGGACACCTGCTCCGGACCGGTCTACGGTCTGGTATCGAAGCGCTTCACCTGATGCCCTGCTGCTGTGATGGCTGGACGGAGAATCTGGATGGTCACGCTCGCCGAGGTCGCCCGGCACGCCGGAGTCTCCGCAAGCACCGTGTCGTATGTCCTCAGCGGCAAGCGGTCGATCTCCGACACCACGCGACGACGGGTCGAGCAGAGTATCCAGGAGCTGGGTTACCACCCGCACGCGGGAGCCCGCGCGCTGGCCAGCAGCCGTTCGAACATCATCGCGCTCATGGTGCCCCTGCGTACAGACATGTACGTACCCGTGATGATGGAGATCGCCATCGCCGTCGCGACCACGGCCCGGGGGTACGGATACGACGTCCTGCTGCTCACCGGCGAGGAAGGGCCGCAGGCCGTCCGCCGGGTGGCCGCCAGCGGACTCGCCGACGCGATGATCGTCATGGACGTCGAGCTGGAGGACGAGCGCATCCCGCTCCTCCAGGCCTCCGAACGGCCCTCGGTGCTCATCGGCCTCCCCGCCGAGACCGCCGGACTCACCTGCGTCGACCTCGACTTCGAGGCCACCGGAGCCCTCTGCTCCGACCACCTCGCCAACCTCGGCCACCGCGACATCGCCGTCCTCGGCGAAGCCCCCGCCGTCTACCAGCGCCACACCGGCTTCGCCGAACGCACCCTCCAGGGCCTGCGCACCCGCGCCGCCGCGCGCGGGCTTCGCCTCATCCACCGCCCCTGCGAGGGCACGTACGAGTCCACGGCCGGCACCGTCTCCCGCATCTTCGAGGAACGCCCCGACACCACCGCCCTCGTCGTCCAGAACGAGGCCGCCATCGGGCCCCTGCTGGCCCTCCTCCGGCAACAGGGCCGCGCCGTGCCCGAGGACGTATCGGTCGTCGCCATCTGCCCCGAACCCGTCGCCACCCAGTCGGCGCCCCAGCTCACCTCCGTCGCCATCCCGGCCCAGCAGATGGGGCGCCGCGCGGTCGAGCTCGTCATCGCCAAGCTCGAAGGGCGGCTCAAGGAGGAAGTCCGCCTCCTCGAGCCGCAGTTGACGGTCCGGGCGAGTTCCGGACCCGCCCCTCAGTAGGCCGACCAGCCGCCCGACGTATGGCGGGCGGACGGCGCCGCCTCGCCACGGGGGCGTCGGCCGCGCGGTTTGGGGTCGTCGTCCTTACCCGGTGCGTCGGACTGCTCGGGCTCGGCGTCGCGCACGGCCTGGCGTTCGGCCGCTGTCAGTTTCTCCCACTTCGACCGCACCGGTTCGAGTCCGGCGCCCAGGGCCCGTGCCCCGGCGGGGCTGTCGAGGACGTCCCGCAGTTCCATGCGACCGGACAGCAGCCTGCGCGCCACGTCCTGGAGGTCGGGGCCGACAGCGCTGTTGCCGACGACCTTGCGGAGGGTGCGGTTGAGGTGGGCGGCCTGCTCGGGATCGAGGGCCGCGTCGTGGAGCTCGTTTTCCTGTGCCATGTCGGCTGTTCCTTCCGGTCTCTTCCGGGTCAGCCGAAGACCGCGCGGACGGCGCGCTGGGTGCGGCTGGTGCTTTCGCCGTCGTTGGTGCTGTCGCCGTCGCCCTCGCCCGTCGCTTCGTCGGTGCGGCCGGTCAGGCGGTTGATGTGCGGCTGCACCTTGGGGGCGAGGTATTCCTTGCCCTTTTCCGTGGCCGCTTCGGTGGCCTTCTCCACGTACGCGTCGGATTTCTTGAAGTCCTCGACACCCGCCCCGTAGCCGCTTTTGACCGTTTCGCTCACGCTGTAGCCGTCCTGGGCCCCGTAGTGCATGTCAATGCCCTGCTTGACCGCGTCCTGGCCAACGGCGATCGCCGCCTTCTTCTCCGCGTCCTGGAGCATCGGCTTGATGACGTGTTCGGTCGCCAGCTTCATGCCGCGCTTGGCCAGGTCCTTCCCCTCGGTCCGCATGAACTCCTTGATCACCTGCACGGCGCCCCGTTCGGCGATCTGGGCGATCTTCTCGGCGATAACCCGCCTCAGCCGGAGGAAGAGCTCCCGAACGGCCAGCCGTGCTGCCTGCGTGGCGGCCAGCACGCCCCCCTCCGAGAGCCCGAAGGTGAAGGGGGCAGCGGCCTGGGCAGCGGCGATCTCGAAGGCCAGCGCGATGAGCTGGGCGATGACCATCGCCTTGACGATGACGACTTCGACGGCAACGGCGTCCAGGGCGATGGCGATGAACTCAGCGGTCTCCCGGGCGTCCGACAGGTAGCCGTCCCCTCCGTCGCTGAATTTCTTCCAGACCTCGGTGAAGCTGTCGACAGCGTCACCGGCGTTGGCCGATGTGACCTGCCCTGCGGCCGTCACGCCACGAGCCTCAAGTTGGGCGACCTCGTTGGCGAAGGTCCGCCAGGCATTGGCGGCTTCGACGATCTTGTCCTCGTCGGCCTCGGGCCACTCGTAGCCCAGCAGATCCAGGACCCAGGCGACTTCGCCGGGCAGCATAAGAGACATGGCGTCAGATTCCCCGTGAACGACTTCGGATGAGCGGGATCAGTACGAGAGGTCGGGACGCCGGGCGCTGAGCGTGCCCAGGGAGCCACCGGTCGCGTCGTCGCTCTGCTGGTAGTTGTCGGCCATGGTGCCGAGAGACAGACCCATGTTCGTCAGCACCTTGGCGAGGTGGGGCATCGAATCGTCCATGCCGCCCTTGATCGGGTCGTAGACCATCGACACGATCTCCCCGGTCGAGTCCTCGCCCCACGGCTTGCCGAGGCCGTCGAGAGTGCTCTTGAGTCGCCCGGCAGCGGCGCTGAAGTCAGTACCTACGCCGTGGAATGCCGCCCCGGCGGACCTGAGCGATTGCGGGTCGGCCTGGAACTGTTGGCCTGTCATACCGTCCCCCTACGTAAAGTCAGGGGCCGTAGCTTATAGCAGCCGTAGGGGGCCCCAAAGCCGGACGGTCCGTCTCCCCGGGTTCTCCGCACGCTCTCTCCAGCACCTTCGGGTACCCGCCCGGGCCGGGCTGAGACGGTCGGGTAACGTCGCTCGCTGTCGCTCTCATGGGATGGGGAAGCAACGGAATGGCAGACACGGACGTGGCGAGGAGTCAGCCGGACAGCGCGCCGGGGTGGAAGGTCCTCGCCTACGGGCGTGGAGCCGGACTCCTTCTCGTGCTGGCAGGGCTGCTCGTTCCCGGCTGGCTCGTGCACGAGGCTGCGTACTCGGCAGGCTTCGCCGGCACTCACGGAACACTGACAGTCGGGCACTGCGAGTACCGAACGAGTTATCACCGCAAGCCTCGTCTGTTCACAACCAAGAACTACGACTGCCACGGCACGTTCGTGGGCGACGGCGACGGCGACGAAGACGCCGCCGCCCTCGTCGAGACGCACCAGAACTACGCCGCGGGCACCAAGGTCTCGGTGCAGCGGACCGGAACGGACGTTCTGTCCCAAGGGTGGAGCTACGGGCTTCCGAGCTGGACTCGCGCCGTCTACGAGATCGCGGGCGCGTTCTTCGTGCTGCTGGCCCTCCCCGTCGGACTGCTGTGTCTCGTCACCGGTTGCACCTTCGGCAGGTGGGGAGGACTGACGTACTCCCAGGCCGACGAGGGGATCAAGGGGACCCGGCTCGGAAAGTCCCTCAACGCGCTGTACGTGGTCTGCGGGGTCGGAGCGCTGCTGTGCGTCGTGGTGGGCGGCGTCATCTGGCTCTTCTGAGTCCTCCCGGGCAGGCCGGAAGCCCCGTCACCGCCGTGACGAGGCTTCCGGAGTCGTACGACCAGTGGGCCGGGCCGGGTCGCCCGGGGGCTACTTCTTGGCCGCGGTGCGGTCGGAGACGGTGATCTGGCCCTTCTTGATGGTCGCGATGCGGGGGGCGCGCTTGGCGATGTGGGAGTCGTGGGTGACCATGATGAAGGTCAGCCCGTACTCCTTCCAGAGGCCGTCGAGCAGGGCGAGGATGTCGTCGCGGGTGCCTTCGTCGAGGGCGCCGGTGGGCTCGTCGGCGAGGAGGACCTTGGGCCTCTTCACCAAGGCGCGGGCGATGGCGACGCGCTGCTGCTGACCGCCGGAGAGCTCGCCGGGCAGGTGGTGGAGGCGCTCGGCCAGGGCTACGGATTCCAGGGCTTCGGCGGCGCGGGAGCGGCGCTCGGAGACCTTGAGGCCGAGGGGGACGAGAGCGGTCTCGACGTTCTCCTGGGCGGTGAGGGTCGGGATGAGGTTGAAGCTCTGGAAGATGATGCCGATGTTCTCGGCGCGGACCTTGGTGAGCTTGGTCTCGCTCAGGCGGGCGATGTCGACGCCGTCGAGCTCGACGCTGCCGGCCGTGGGCCGGTCGAGGCCGCCGAGCATCTGCAGCAGGGTGGACTTGCCGCCGCCGGTGGGGCCCTGGATGACGAGTTGGTCGCCGTCCTCGATGACGAGATCGATGCCGCGCAGGGCGTGCACCGTGTCCTTGCCGCGTGAGTACTGCTTGGTCACGCCGCTCAGCTTGTACATGGGGTGGACTCCTGAACTCCTGAAGAAGGAAAGAGGGTGCGAACCGAGCGACTACTCGACGCGGCGCAGCGCGTCGGCGGGGCGCAGGCGCGAGGCGCGCCAGCCGCCGAAGGTGCCGGCGATCAGGCCACCCGCGACGGCGAGGGCCACCGCGAGGATGATGGTGTTGACGCTGACCGGGGCTTCGAGGGCGATCTTCAGGGCCTTGGAGGCCGCCTGCTGACCGGGGCCGCCCGCGCCGCCGAACCTGCCACCACCCGCGGCACCGGCACCGGCGGCACCGCCGCCGGAGGTGGAGCCGAGGGACGCGGTGAGGGTCGGGCTGATCGCGGTCACGGTGTACGCGGCGGCGAGGCCGAGGGCGATACCGAGGGCGCCGCCGAGGAGGCCGTTGACGAAGGCCTCGCCCATGACCTGGCGGGTGACGCGGCCGGACTTCCAGCCCAGCGCCTTGAGCGTGCCGAACTCACGGACCCGGCGGTTGACGGCCGAGGAGGTCAGCAGCGCGGCCACCAGGAAGGCGGCGATCAGAACGGCGATGGACAGCCACTTGCCCACGCTGGTCGCCAGGTTGGAGGCGGTCGACAGGGAGCCGGAGACGGTGTCGGCGAGGTCGGCCGAGGTGGTGACCGTGGTGCCGGAGATGTTCTTCTGGATCGCGGTCTTGACCGCGCTGATCTTCTTGGAGTCCGCGGCCTGGACGTAGACCGTCGTGACCTTGTCCTTGGAGTCGGCCAGCGTCTGGGCCTGCTTGAGCGGGATGTACGCGTTGGCGGCGGAGTCGCCGCTGTCAGCGGTGGCGATACCGATGACCGTGAACTTGGTGCCGCTGATGGTGACGCTGCCGCCGACCGCCAGCTTCTTGGTCTTGGCGTACGACTTGTCGAGGACGACGACCTTGGCGTTGGTGTCGGCGCTGGTGAAGCCCTTGCCGCTGGTGATCTTCGACGAGGTCAGCGGGCCGAGGTCGAGGTTGGCGACATCGGTGCCGTAGACGCTGAAGGAGTTGATGCTGAAGTCGGCGCCGCCGCCCTGCACCTGGCCCTGGGGCGCGCCGCTGGCGCCGCCGCTGGGCTTGCCGCCGGCGCTCTGGTTCTGCTTGAAGGTGCCGCGGTCGAACGTACCGCTGACCTTGACGACCGACAGGCTCAGCCCGCCGACGGCCTTCTTGACGCCGGTCTGGTCGGCGACCTTGGTGACGACGGACGACTTCAGCGTCTCGAAGCCCTGGACCATGACCCGGTCGCTGCTCTGGTTCTTACTGTCGTCACGGGCGCCGAAGTTGAACCGGGGCTGGCCCGACGTGCTCGTCGCCGGCGCTGCCGCCTTGGTGACGGTCATGTCGGTGCCGAGTCCGTACAGCGACTGCAGCACCTTGCCCTGGGCCTGCGACATGCCGGCGGAGACCGAGTTGACCGTGATGACCAGCGCGATCCCGAGGGCGAGGCCCATCGAGATGACGATCGCCGCTTTTTTGCGGCGGCGCAGCTCGCGCCGGAGATATGTGAAGAACATGCGATTCCTCGCCGATGCCGCCCCATTGCGGGGGATCTGTTCAGGGATGGGAAGCGGGAGGGAGGCAGAGAAGCCTCCCTCCCGCTGCGGCGACGGTAGGAATCAGCTGTGATGAACGTGTGAGGCGTGGGTGAGAGGCGGATGAGAAACACTCATCCGCGCCTCAGACCACGCTCATCCGGTGCTCACCACTCGGGACGAGCCGCTCAGTACGAGCCGCTCAGTACGACACGGGCGCCGCCGCCTGACGGGCCTGGTCGGTGATGGTGACCTGGCCGGCCTTGATGGTGGCCAGGCGCGGGGCGTTCTTGGCGATGTGGGAGTCGTGGGTGACCATGATGAAGGTCAGTCCGTACTCCTTGCACAGGCCGTCGAGCAGCGCCAGGATCTCGTCGCGGGTGCCCTCGTCGAGGGCGCCGGTGGGCTCGTCGGCGAGCAGCACCTTGGGCTTCTTCACCAGTGCACGGGAGATGGCGACGCGCTGCTGCTGACCGCCGGACAGCTCGCCGGGGAGGTGGTGCAGCCGCTCGCCCAGGCCGACGGACTCCAGCGCCTCGGCGGCGAGGCGACGGCGCTCGGCGGGCTTGGTGCCCATCGGGGCCAGGGCCGTCTCGACGTTCTCCTGGGCGGTGAGGGTCGGGATGAGGTTGAAGCTCTGGAAGATGATGCCGATCTTCTCGGCCCGCAGCCGGGTCAGCTTCGTCTCGCTCAGCTTCGCGAGGTCGACGCCGTCGAACTCGATGCTGCCGGCGGTCGGCCGGTCCAGTGCGCCCAGCATCTGCAGCAGGGTGGACTTGCCGCCGCCGGTCGGGCCCTGGATGACGACCTGGTCGCCGTCCTCGATGACGAGATCGATGCCGCGCAGGGCGTGCACCGTCTCCTTGCCGCGTGAGTACTGCTTGGTCACGCCGCTCAGCTTGTACATGGGGTGACTCCTGGGGTTTCGATCGTCGTGAAGTCTGCGAGGGAGGGTGTGTGTTGGGCGCCGGACCCCCCGGGGGGAAGGAGGGGGCCCGGCGCCCGGTCTCGTAGGGCTCGTACGTCGTCGTACGAGGCGTTGCCTGCTACTCGACGCGGCGCAGCGCGTCGGCGGGGCGCAGGCGCGAGGCGCGCCAGCCGCCGAAGGTGCCGGCGATCAGGCCACCCGCGACGGCGAGGGCGACCGCGATGGCGATGGTGTTGAGGCTGACCGGCGCGGTGAGCGCGATGTCGATCGCCTTGGAGGCCGCCTGCTGGCCCGGACGGGCGCCGCCGCCGGGACCTCCGCCGGAGGAGGAGGTGGAGCCGAGGGACGCGGTGAGGGTCGGGCTGATCGCGGTCACGGTGTAGGCGCCGGCCAGGCCGAGGGCGATACCGAGGGCGCCGCCGAGGAGGCCGTTGACGAAGGCCTCGCCCATGACCTGACGGGTGACGCGGCCGGACTTCCAGCCCAGCGCCTTCAGGGTGCCGAACTCACGGACCCGGCGGCTGACGGCGGAGGAGGTCAGCAGCGCGGCCACCAGGAAGGCGGCGATCAGGACCGCGATGGACAGCCACTTGCCCACGCTGGTCGCGAGGTTGGAGGCGGTCGACAGGGAACCGGAGACCGTGGAGGCCAGGTCGGCGGAGGTGGTGACCGTGGTGCCGGAGACGTTCTTCTGGATCGTCGCCTTGACGGTGTCGATCTGCTTGGAGTCCGTGGCCTTGACGTAGATCGTCGTGACCAGGTTCTTGGAGTCCGAGAGGGTCTGCGCCTGCTTCAGCGGGATGTAGACGTTCGCGGTGGAGTCACCGCTGTCGGCGGTGGCGATACCGATGATCTTGAACTTGGTGCCGCTGATGGTGAGGCTGTCGCCGACCGAGTACTTCTTGGTCTTGGCGTACGCGCTGTCGACGACCGCGACCTTGGAGTTGGACTGCGAGCTCGTGAAGGTCGTGCCCTTGGTGATCTTCGAGGTGGTCATCGGGCCGAGGTCCTGGTTGGCGACATCGGTGCCGTAGACGGTGTAGCTGTTGACGCTGAAGTCGGCGCCGCCGCCCTGCACCTGCGGCTGGCCGGTTGCGCCGCGCTGGCCGCTGCCGGTCGTGGACTTGGCCTTGCCCTGCGTGAAGGAGCCGTCGACCTTGGTCACGGAGAGGCTGAGACCGCCGACGGCCTGGTCGACGCCCTTCTGCGAGGAGACGTCGGTGACGACGGAGGACTTCAGGGTCTGGAAGCCCTGCACCCTCACGTTGTCGGAGCTCTGCGACTTGCTGCTGTCGTCCTTGGCGCCGAAGCTGAACTTCGGAGCGCCGTTGGTGCCCGTGGTGCTCGTCTGGGCCTTGGTGACGGTCATGTCCGTACCGAGACCGTAGAGCGACTGCAGCACCTTGTCCTGGGCGGTTGTCATACCCGCCGACACCGAGGTCACGGTGATGACCAGAGCGATTCCCAGTGCGAGCCCCATGGAGATGACCAGGGCCGCTTTCTTGCGGCGGCGCAGCTCACGCCTGAGATAGATGAGAAACATGCCAAATCCTCGCGTATCGCCCCGTGGGGACTGTGGGTTGCAGGACAGCCCGTGCGGGGCCACGCGAGAAAGCTATGGACTGATGTTTACGGAACACTGAGTCGCAGATGTGGGGCGCATGAGAAGGTCAGCCGCTGAATGAGAAGCGCACTCATGCGGGTATGAGAGTGGGGCGCGGGGGCCGCTCCAAGGTGGGGGGAAACGGACATGTCAGAACAATCACCATGGAACGCCGACGGTTACGGGCCACCTCCACAACTCCCGCCCCAGACCTACCCGTCGGGCCACTATCCGGCCACCCCTCCGCCGCCCGCATACGCGCCCTATCCGCCCCCGGTGGGCGGACCGCCCCCGCGAAGACGCGGTCCGGTTCTCATCATCGCGGGCGTGGTCACCGCCGCCGTCATAGCCGGGCTTCTCATCTGGAGCCCATGGAACAGCGCCTCCGGCACACCCGGTGACGCGGCCGCCCCCTCCACCCTGGCCTCCTCCCAGGACCCCGCCAGAATCGCCGAGGCGTCGCTGCGCGAGGCGGCGGAGGCCCTGGACGGCGCCCAGGCCGTCTCGTACGAGGGCAGCTTCACCGACAGCGACGGCAAGGCCTCCGACTTCGCCCTGCAGACCACCCGCGCGGGGTGGAGCCGCGGCTCACTGAAATCCGGTACGCACACGATCCGGCTGCTGACCGCCGGCGGGAACCGCCTCATGAAGGCCGACAAGGCCTACTGGAAGGCCCAGGACTACTCCGGCACCAACGTCACGCACTTCTCCGGCCACTGGGTCGACTCCGCCGTCGAGCTCCCCGACATCGGCGACCTCACCACCCCGCTCGCCCCCGCCAACCTGGCCGCCCTCATGCGCGACGCAGCCAACCGCGGCCACGTCACCCCCGGCACCGAGACCATCCTCGACGGCGCCCGCGCCCAGCGCCTCTACACCCCCGAGGGCCGCTACTACGTCACCCTCTCCGCACCGCACACGCTGGTGCGGGTCGAGTCCGCCGCCTCGTCGTCATCGTCCTCGTCGTCCGGTTCGACCGGCCCGCTCGCCCTGCCCGACGGGACGGACGCCACGGTCACCGAGCTCACCGGCGCCGACCTCTCCGGCTTCACCTCGGCGTACAAGAAGGACCTCGGCACGCTCACCTCCGCCGTCGACCCCGACATCAGCTTCTCCACCACCGGCAAGCCCAGCTTCAGCCCCTGCTCCAACTCCGGCTGCACCGCCAAATTCTCCATCCGGAACGTGGTCTACGACCCCCTCGGCACCGCCTCCGGCGACCCGGTCCACGCCGTCATCACCATCGACGTCAAGCTGGACGGCCACAAGGTCAAGCACTGCGCCTTCCAGCGCACGATGAAGGCCAACGGCAAGGTCTCGCTGAGCTGCCGCGCCACGTACTCCGCCTCCCGCTACAGCGACCACACGGTGCGCGGCCTGCCCGACGCCTGGGCGCGGGCCGTCTCCGACAGCGAACTGAAGAAACTCAAGGCCGACTTCGCGGACGGCGCGGCCGCCACCGGCGGCACGGGCGCGTCCGCATGACGACAGCACGGAGCCCCCGGCATGGCTGAGCGCTATCCGCCGATCGAGCCGTACGACGAGGGAATGCTCGACGTCGGCGACGGCAACCTCGTCCACTGGGAGGCCTGTGGCAACCCCGCCGGCAAGCCCGCCCTCGTCGTCCACGGCGGGCCGGGGTCGGGGTGCGGGCCCTGGTGGCGCGAGTACTTCGACCCCGAGCGGTACCGCATCATCCTGTTCGACCAGCGCGGCTGCGGCCGGAGCACACCGCACGCGAGCGACCCCGCGACCGACATGCGCCACAACACCACCGACCATCTGATCGCCGACATGGAGTTGCTGCGGCAGCACCTGGGCGTCGACCGCTGGCTGCTGCACGGCGGCTCATGGGGCTCCACCCTGATCCTGGCCTACGCCGAACGCCACCCCCGGCGGGTCTCCGAGATCGTCATCCGCGCCGTCACCACCACCCGGCGCTCCGAGATCGACTGGCTCTACCGCGGCGCCGGCCACTTCTTCCCCGAGGCGTGGGAACGCTTCCTCGCCGGAGCCCCCGGCGTCGGCCGCGACGGCGACATCGTCGGCGCCTACGCCCGCCTCATGGAGAACCCCGACCCCCAGGTGCGGGAGAAGGCCACCGCCGACTGGTGCGCCTGGGAGGACGCCGTCCTCTCCCACGAGACCGCCGGCTCCGCCGCCCCCTACTCCGGCCGCCCCCCGGCCGCCCGTCTCGCCCTCGTCCGCATCTGCGCCCACTACTTCTCCCACGCCGCCTGGCTCGACGAGGGTGCCCTGCTCCGCGACGCCCCCCGCCTCTCCGGCATCCCCGGCATCCTCATCCACGGCCGCCTCGACCTCGCCGCCCCCCTCACCACCGCCTGGGACCTCGCCCACGCCTGGCCCGACGCCCAGCTCACCGTCATCAACGACGCCGGCCACCAGGGCGACGACGCCACCACCGACCTGGTGCTGGCCGCCCTCGACCGGTTCGCCCGACAGGGGTCGGCCTAGCGGGCTGTGTTCAGCGCGGTCGCCGGGGCCGCCCGGCCGTCGCGGGTGGCCCCGGGAGATACGCGTACGGCGTCAGCGGGCGCCCATGAGGTGGTCCAGGGCGAGCTGGTCGAGGTGTTCGAAGGCGAGGCCGCGCTCGGCGGCGGCGTCGAGGTCGAAGTCCTCGAAGGCGGTGCGGTCGGCGAGGAGGTCGGTGAGGGACTCGCCGGTGCCGAGGGTGGTGAGGGCGAGCTGGTCGAGGCGGGAGGCCTTGAGGGCCTTCTGGACCTCGGGGTCGGCGCGGAAGGCGGCGGCGCGCTCCTTGAGGATGAGGTAGTTGCGCATGCAGCCGGCGGCGGAGGCCCAGACGCCGTCGAAGTCCTCGGTGCGCGGGGGCTTGAAGTCGAAGTGGCGGGGCCCGGCGTAGCCGGCGGACTCCAGGAGGTCGACGAGCCAGAAGGCGGAGCGCAGGTCGCCGGCGCCGAAGCGGAGGTCCTGGTCGTACTTGATGCCGGACTGGCCGTTGAGGTCGATGTGGAAGAGCTTGCCGTGCCAGAGTGCCTGGGCGATGCCGTGCGGGAAGTTGAGGCCCGCCATCTGCTCGTGGCCGACCTCGGGGTTGACGCCGACCAGCTCGGGGTGGGCCAGCTCGTTGATGAAGGCGAGGGCGTGGCCGACGGTGGGGAGGAGGATGTCGCCGCGGGGCTCGTTGGGCTTGGGCTCGACGGCGAAGCGCAGGTCGTAGCCCTGGGAGAGGACGTACTCGCCGAGGAGGTCGAAGGCCTCCTTCAGGCGGTCCAGGGCGACGCGTACGTCCTTGGCGGCGCCGGACTCGGCGCCCTCGCGGCCGCCCCAGGCGACGTAGGTCTGGGCGCCCAGCTCGGCGGCGAGGTCGATGTTGCGGATGGTCTTGCGGAGGGCGTAGCGGCGTACGTCCCGGTCGTTGGCGGTGAAGGCGCCGTCCTTGAAGACGGGGTGGGTGAAGAGGTTGGTGGTCGCCATCGGGACCTTCATGCCGGTGGCGTCCAGTGCCTGGCGGAAGCGCTTGATGTGCGACTCGCGGGCGGTTTCGTCGGAGCCGAACGGGATCAGGTCGTCGTCGTGGAAGGTGACACCGTGCGCGCCGAGCTCGGCGAGCTTCGTGACGCTCTCGACCGGGTCGAGTGCGGGACGGGTCGCGTCGCCGAACGGGTCGCGGCCCTGCCAGCCGACGGTCCAGAGGCCGAAGGTGAACTTGTCGTCGGGGGTCGGGGTGAAACTCATGGCTGCGGCTCCTATTCGTAAGACCGCTGAACAAATTAGTATGCAAAAGCCGTGTTGTGAAGGGAGCCGCAGTTATGGGACGCGTCGTACTCGGAGTGGACAGCTCCACGCAGTCGACGAAAGTGCTCGCCGTCGACCCCGACAGTGGGCGCGTGCTGGCCCGGGGACAGGCCAGGCACGTCGTCAGTGAGGGCGCGGCCCGCGAGACCGACCCCGAGGTGTGGTGGCGGGCGCTCGGCGAGGCGCTGGCGCAGGTCGGGGAGTACGCCGGGCGCGCCGAGGCGGTCTCGGTCGGCGGGCAGCAGCACGGGCTGGTCGTGCTGGACGGGCAGGGGCGGCCACTGCGTCCGGCGCTGCTGTGGAACGACGTACAGTCCGCGCCGCAGGCCGCCGCGCTGGTCGAGCGGTACGGGGCCGGGTGGTGGGCCGGGCGGTTCGGAAGCGTGCCGGGCGCCAGTTTCACCGTGACCAAATGGGCCTGGCTCCACGAGAACGAGCCCGACGTCGCCAAGGCCGCGGCCGCGGTGCGACTGCCGCACGACTTCCTCACCGAGCGGCTGTCCGGGGCCGCCATCACCGACCGGGGCGACGTGTCCGGCACCGGGTGGTGGTCGACACGGGCCGAGGCGTACGACGACGAGCTGCTGGACACCGTCGGGCTCGACCCCGCGCTGCTCCCCCGCGTGCTGGGCCCCGCCGAGGCGGCCGGGGTCACCCTGCCGGGGCTCGGGGTGCGCGAGGGCGCCCTCGTCGCCTCCGGGACCGGGGACAACGCCGCCGCCGCGCTCGGGCTCGGCCTGGCGGCGGGGCAGGCGGCGCTGAGCCTCGGCACCTCCGGCACCGTGTACACCCCGTCCGTGACGCGCCCCGCGGACGCCTCCGGGACGGTCGCCGGGTTCGCCGGTGCGCACGGCGGCTGGCTCCCGCTCGCCTGCACCCTGAACTGCACGCTCGCCGTGGACAAGGTCGCCGCCCTGCTCTCACTCGACCGCGAGGCCGTGGATCCCGGGGGCTCGGTGACCCTGCTGCCCTTCCTCGACGGTGAGCGCACCCCGAATCTGCCGTACGCCTCGGGCGTCCTGAGCGGCCTCCGCCACGACACGACCCCCGGCCAGGTGCTTCAGGCCGCGTACGACGGGGCCGCGTACGCCCTGCTCGCCGCGCTCGACCAGGTGCTGGCGGTCGACGGCGCCCCCTCCGACGCGCCGCTGCTCCTCATCGGGGGCGGCGCGCGGGGCACCGCCTGGCGCGAAACGGTGCGCCGGCTGTCCGGGCGCGCCGTCCAGGTCCCCGTGGCCGACGAACTGGTCGCCCTCGGCGCCGCCGCGCAGGCCGCCGGACTCCTCACCGGCGAGGCCCCGGCCGAGGTCGCCCGGCGCTGGCACACGGCGGAGGGGCCGCTGTACGAGCCGCTGGCCCGGGACGACGCGGGGCTGGCGCGGCTGGGCGGTGAGCTTGCGCGGGCGTTCGGCACCGCGTGAGGGTGGAGCCGATCAACTGATCAACATCCGAAGGACGTAAGGAAGTGAGGAACCGCAGCGTGCCCAAGGGCCCCGGATCGCAGTCAGGACTGCGCCGCCACAACCTGGCGCTGGTGGCGCATGCCGTCGCCGCGCGCGGTGAGATCTCCCGGGCCGCCGTGGCCGCCGAAGTCGGGCTGACCCGCGCGACGGTGTCGACCCTGGTGGACGAACTGCTGGGCGCGGGGCTGCTCGTCGAGCTGGGTACGCAACGCCCCGGCACCGTCGGCCGCCCCGGCACCGCCCTCGCCCTGAACGACAGCGGCCCGGCCGGCATCGGGGCCGAGGTCGGGGTCGACCACCTCGCGGCCTGCGCGGTGGATCTGCGCGGCACCGTACGGGTCCGGGCCTCCGTGGAGGCGCACAACCGCGACCGGCCACCCGCTGACGTCCTGCGGGAGCTGACGGCGCTGATCGGCGACGTACAGGCCGAAGCCGAAAGCCTGGGCCTGCGCCCCGCCGGGCTGACCGTCGCCGTACCGGGACTGGTGGGCCGGGACCGGCGGACCGTGGTCCGGGCACCCAACCTCGGCTGGGAGAACGTCCTGATACCGGCGCCGGCCGGCATCGACAACGAGGCGAACCTCGGCGCGCTCGCCGAACTGTGGCTCGGCGGCCACGACACCGCGGTCACCGACTTCATCCATGTCTCCGCCGAGATCGGCATCGGCGCCGCCCTGATCGTCGACGGGCAACTCTTCCGGGGCGCCCGCGGCTTCGCCGGGGAGCTCGGCCACGTACCCGTGCACCCCGACGGGCCGCGCTGCTCCTGCGGGGCGCGGGGCTGCCTGGAGCAGTACGCGGGCGAGGAGGCCGTCCTCCGGGCCGCCGGGATCCCCCCGGAGCAGCCCGGCGCCCTCAAGGCGCTGCACGCGGCCGCCGCCGACGCCGACCCGGCGGCCGTGGAGGCGCTGGCCGCCGCCGGGCAGGCCTTCGGCATCGCGCTGAGCGGCGCCGTGAACCTGCTCGACCCGCAGGCGGTCGTCCTCGGCGGCCCGCTCGCCGAACTGGCGCCATGGCTGCGCCCGTCCCTGGAACGGGAGTTGACGTACCGGGTCACCGACCGCCAGTGGCCGGCGGAGGCCCTGCTGGTGTCCCGGCTGGGCCGCGACGGAGTGTTGCTGGGCGCCGCGTACAGCGCGGTCCGGGCGGTGCTGGACGACCCGCAGGACTGGGCTCAGGCCTTGAGCACGTCGTAGGCGTAGCCGCCCTTGGCGCCCTCGGACGAATCGATCGTGACCGTCAGGCCCTTGGCGGTGAGCCGGTAAGCGACGGAATGGTTGGAGGTCCCGCCCTCGCTGCACGTGACCTTCTGGCTGACCTCGTGCTTGTCGTACGCGTCACCGGAGGTCAGGCGGACGGTGACCGAACCGGTGCCGATGCACGCGAACTCCACCACGACACGCGTGCCGGCCTTGATGGAGGCGTCCTCGTTGCCGGTCGGAACCCCGAGGCTTCCGCTGGCGCTCTCAAGGTAGTTGGGGTCCGTGCTCGACGTGAGCACGGACTGCGCCTCCTTGGCCTTCTTCGCGTCGGCCGCGTCGGCCGCCTTGGCCGCCTTGGCCGACGAGGACGCCTTGGCCGCCCTCGCGGGCTTCGCCGTGGCCGGTGTCGAGTCGGTGCAGGCTGTGGCGCCCAGCAGGATGCCGAGCGCCACGGCCGCGGTGCCGATGATGTGCTTGTGTCGCATGGTGATTCCCCCCGTTGAGGCGTGCTCTGCGGGGGAGTTTTCCGCAGGGCCGGAGGCGGGAATCACGACTTGAGCAAGATCAGAGGTGTCAGCTGAAGGACACGCTGTAGCTGTTGGCCTGGAAGTTCAGACCGGCTGACGAGGACGTGATCTCCCAGCCGAGCTGGACGTCGCCGACCGTGAAGTTGGAGACGTAACCCTTGGTGTCCTTGAGCCACTTCAGGATGGACAGGATGTTGACCGTCCCCGAGGTGGAGTCCGAGGTGCGGAGGAAGGAGTAGACGTCGTTGGAGCCGTTGTTACCGACGTACACCGTCCAGGTGTGGCCGCCGAGGGTCACATTCCCGATGGAGCTGCCGAGCGGGCCGACAGCGCCGTTGTAGTTGACCCAGAGCATGATCTCTTTGGTCTTGCCGCTGTCCCAGACGTCGTACGCGGTGTTGTACGCGCCGGAGCTGGGGACGGTGACGTTGTAGCTGCTCGTCAGCGAGGCCAGTGAGGTGATCGTCTTGCCGACGTAACGGGTCGAGTTCGGGTAGGACTTGATGCCGCCGGTGTCGGGGTGCTGGGCCCAGACGCCGAAGTTGCTCCCGGAGTTGGCCCAGGCGCACTGGCTGCCGGCGCCGCTGCCCCAGATGTTGTTGTAGACGGTGTAGTTGCCGCTGGTCCAGCTGCCCCACTGGTCGCAGGAGGACCAGGTGGCGGCCTGCGCGGGTGCGGCGGCGAAGCCGATGAGCGCGAGCAGCGCTATCAGCGGGGTCAGGAGGAGCTTGCGGCCTGCTCGTGCGGCTCGTGCGGCTCGTTGCACGGTACGTCTCCCTTGTCTGGTGGGGGGAAGTGGGGGATCACCCCGCCGAATGCGATGTCCCGGCCGGCGGGGAGTTCAAGGGCGATCGGGTCACTGTCAGTGCCCACATGTACGTTCACAGTGAGGTCGACATCGGAGTTGAGGACCGCCCGGACCTTCCCTGTCCCGTGGTCCCAGGTCAGCTCGGTGACGGTCACGCGGCATCGCGTACGGATGCCGCGCAGCGTCCCCGAGGGGAGGAGGGAGGGGGGTGCGGCGGGGAGGAGCACGATCCGGTCCGGGGAGGAGTGGATCAGCGCCTCGATGAGCACGGCGGGGAGGGTGTGGGCGGCGTCGGCGTTGTAGACGTGGCGGTTCGGGTAGTGCGCGCTCATGAGGGAGGGGTGGAAGAAGTCGCTGTCCAGGACGGCGGTCAGGGCGCGTTCGACACGGTCCGCGTCGCCCAGGCGGGCGGCGACGAGGGCGGTGTGCAGGTAGCCGTGGGCGGAGTCGTTCTCCGTGCCGCGCAGTTCCAGCGCGCGGTGCGCGGCACGGGCGAGTTCCGGGGTGTCGATGGGGTTGATCTCGTCCAGCGGCCACACGGGGTAGAGGTGGCTGACATGCCGGTGGTCGTACGCGTCCGCCGCGTCCGGCCACACCCACTCGGCCAGCGCCCCGTCCTCGTTCACCCGGTAGGGCGGCAGCCGGTCGGCGAGTGCGTTGTCCCCGACGGCCCGCAGGGCGTGGCGGGCGGCGGCGATGTCCATGGTGGCGTTGACGGAGATGGGGCTGTCGCTGCCGGCCGGCGTGTTCTCCGGCGAGTAGGAGGGGACGATGAGCACTCGGCCGTCCGCGTCGGCCCGGGTCAGGAAGTCCTGGTAGAAGGACGCGACCTCGCCCAGGAGCGGGACCAGCGTCTCCCGTACGAATCCCTCGTCACCGGTGACCGCGGCATGGTCGAGCAGGGGGTGCACCAGCCAGTCCGCTCCGGCGGTCCAGAGGTGCAGCGGGTAGTCGTCGTCGAAGTGGTACGCCTTGCCCGACAGCCCGTCGCTGTGCGCCGGCGCGACAACGCCTCGGGCACCGAAGAGGCGGGCCGCATTGTCCCGCCAGTCGTCGAGGTGCGCCTTGACGAACTCGGCGTGGGCGAGCGACACCTCCGGCAGCCCGGCGACGGCCGCGGACGCCACTTGGAGGTTGAGGTTCGCGTCGCAGGTGAAGGCGCCCGCCCAAGCCGTTTCCCAGGAACCGGTCCATAGGCCCGTCAGGCGGGGCGGCAACATGCCGGAGGAGGACAGCAGGTGGTACCGGCCCGCCGCGAAAAACCGCTCCAGCAGGGCGGCTCGGCGCGCCTCCGGCTCCGCCAGGACGGCGGATCCCGGCTGCGCCCGGTCGGTTTCTGGTGCGCCCAGGTCGAGGGTGACGCGGTCGTAGGCGGTGCGGTGCCGGGCGGTGTGGCGGGCAAGCAGCGTCTCGTACGGTGCGTCGGTCGGCGGTTCTTCCCCCACCCCGCCCCTGCCCGATTCCTGGACGCCGCCCTCGCACTGCTCAGCCCCAGGGGGCCTCACAGGCTTCGGGACGGCTGCGCCGGACTCCGTCCGCCGTGCCGGGGGCGCCGCCGCGCTCGTGCTGAGTGGGTCGTTGCGGTCGGTTGGCGGCTGCGGGCCCGTGGCCGGGTTGCCTCCGGCCCGTCCAGCGTTCGAGGACCTGGGGGCACCTCCCAGCCGCCAGGCTGGGGGCGGGTCCGGGCGGAGCCCGGTTTCGGGAAGGGGCGGGGTGGGGGGACCCTCCCAAGGCTCGACCCACGTCAGCAGCATGAGCTCGGCGCACCCCGCCGCGCGCAGCACCGCGCCGTCGGCCCGCAGCGTGCCGCCCAGCGCAGTCACCCGCGTCCACCCCGTGTAGCCGAGCCCGGGGCCGGCCGGGTAGGCGACGTCCGTACGGAGAAGAGCCTCGGACTCCACCGCGCGGGTGACGGACAGGTCGGCCGGGGCACCGTCCAGCTCCGCGTCGTGGCTGAGGTCGGCCGCAATCGCGGCGCCGGCGGGAGCGACCAGGCGGTGGACGATGACGTCGTCGGCGCGGGAGACGAAGGTCTCGGCACGCCAGGGGCCCTCGTCCTCCGTCCACCCGGCGCTCACGACACCGGTGGCGAAGTCGACGGCGCGGCGGTAGCCGGCGACGCCGGCCCGCGGCCGGACCACACGCACCGCGAAGGCGGGGTGGAAGGGCCGGACCCATTGCAGGGAGAGGCCGGCCGTCGTACGGGCGACTGCTTCGGCGGCACGGCCGGCGAGGACGTCGTCGCGAAGGCGCTCGAGGTCGGGGGCGACGTGCGGGGCGCGCGCATGCTGCGCGCCGTTGGGGCGGGCGAGGAGGTGGTGGTTGACGATGAGGCGTTCGTCGGTCGGGTCGCCGTGGACCATGACGCCGTGCCGTCCGTTGCCGGAGAGGAAGGCGTCCTCCCAGCGCGCCGCAGGTGTCGGTTCCCAGGTCACGGTGCGACCTCCCGGAGGACGGCGACGCCGTAGCGGCCGAGCGGCACGGAGCCGGAGGCGTGCGTGAGGCCGGTGAGCAGGTCCTCGTACGCACCGGGGATCGCCAACGCCACCGGCTCGACCCCGTGGTTGAGCAGGAAGAGCAGGTCGCCACGATGCACGCCTTCCACCGAGGCGGGCAGGCCCGCCAGGGCGGCCCGTACGCCCGCCTCATCGGCGGCGCGGGCCAGCAGGGCACGCAACGCGTCCCGCTCGGGGAGGGTGGAGACGTACCAGGCGGTGCCGTCGCCCGCCGGGTTGCGGGTCACCGCGGCCTGGCCGTCCAGCTCGCCTCCCTTGTAGGCGGCGACGACCTCAGCCGTGGTGACTTCGATGTCCTCGGACCAGACCGTGCCGGAGAATTCGCCGACCGCCACCGTCTCGCCCTCGTCCAGCGGCCACCATTCATGCACGGTGCCGATGCCGAGCAGCTCCCGCAGCCGCGCGTCGACGCCGCCGGCCCGCACCCGGTCGTCCTCGTCGGCGACGCCCGTGAAGAAGCCGCAGACCAGGGTCCCGCCGCCGCGTACGTACGACACCAGGTTGCCGATGGCGGTGTCGGTCAGCAGATACAGCTGCGGGATGACGACGAGCCGATACGCGGACAGGTCGGCCTCGGGGTGGGCGAAGTCGGCGGTGAGGTGGTTGTCCCACAGGGCGCGGTGCCAGTCGGTGACCGTGCTTTCGTAGTCGAGCTTCGAGGAGGGACGGCCGTCCTGGCCGCCGGCCCACCAGGCGTTCCAGTCGTGGAGGATGGCGACCCCGGCCGGGACAGCGGCGCCCGCGACCGCGCCGCCGAGTCCGGCGAGCTCGGCGCCCAGGGCCTTGACCTGCTGGAACGTACGACCCTGTTCGCCTGCGTGCGTGAGCATCCCGGAGTGGAACTTCTCGGCGCCCTGCCGGGACTGCCGCCATTGGAAGAAGCAGACGGCGTCCGCGCCCCGGGCCACGGCCTGGAGCGACCACAGCCGCATGAGCCCGCGGGGCTTGGGGTGGTTGACGCCGCGCCAGTTGACAGGCCCGGCCGCCTGCTCCATGAGCATCCAGGGCCCGGCGGCCAGGGAGCGGGTGAGGTCCTGGATCATCGCGCCGTGCTGGCCGCCGTCGAGGCCGGACTTGGGGTCGGGGTAGATGTCCATGGAGACCACGTCCTGCTGCCCCGACCACGCCCAGCCGTCCTGGCCGGCCCAGAAGGGCATGAAGTTGGAGGTGACCGGGATGTGCGGGGTGTGCCGGGCGACGATGTTGCGCTCGGCGACGAAGCACTCCATGAGGGCGTCGGACGTGAAGCGCCTGAAGTCCAGTACCTGGCCCGGGTTGCGCATGTACTGGGCGGAGCGAGGCGGGATGATCTCCTCCCAGGAGTCGTAGCGCTGGCTCCAGAAGGCGGTGCCCCAGGCCTCGTTGAGGGTGTCGAGCGAGTCGCCGTACTTCCCGCGAAGCCAGCGCCGGAAGTGGCGGGCGGTCTCGTCGCACCAGCAGTGGGTGCAGTACTCGTTGTTGATGTGCCACATCCGCAGGGCCGGGTGACCGCCGTAGCGGGCGGCCAGGTCCTCGGTGATGAGGCGGGCGTACTCCCGGTAGACCGGCGAGGAGGCGCAGAACTGCTGCCGCGAGCCGTACCAGACCACCGACCCGTCCTCCCTGCGTGGCAGGGTCTCGGGGTGGCGGGAGCCCATCCAGGGCGGCGGGGAGGCGGTCGGGGTGGCCAGAACGACGCCGATGCCGGCCTCGTGCATCAGGTCCATTAGCCGGTCGAGCCAGCCGAAGTCCCGTGCTCCTGGGCGGGGTTCGAGTTTGGCCCAGGAGAAGACGCCGAGGGTGACGCTGTTGACGCCCGCCTCTTTCATCAGCCGGACGTCCTCGGCCCACACCTCCTCGGGCCACTGCTCGGGGTTGTAGTCGCCGCCGTAGAGGATGCGGCCGCGGGTGGCGTCGCTCAGTTCAGGCATGACCTGTGACTCACTTAGTGTCGGCGTACTGGATGCCCCGGCCGTTCGTGCCGAGGTAGACGCGCCCGTAGACGCGCGGGTCGCCGGTGACGGTCTGGCCGACCCAGCCCCACTGGTGGGCGTCGTCGTTGATCCGGGTCCAGGTGGCGCCCTGGTCGTCGGAGCGGTAGACGGCGGTGAAGTCGCTGACGCTGCCGACGTGGTAGAGGGCCGGGTACGAAGCGCCGTCCGCCGCCTTGCCGAAGCCGAGGGCGTACGAGCCCCAGCAGCTGCTCAGCTTGGTGAAGGTGGCGCCGCCGTCCGTCGACCGGTACAGGCCGTTCCACTTGGCCGACAGCCACAGGTCGCCGCTGCGCCCCGGCGCCGCCGTGATCCGGAACTGGCTGTCGCCGGAGGGCAGTCCGGTCGCGCCCGCCGTGAACGTCGCGCCGGAGTCCGTCGACCCGTACACGACCCCCGCGTCCGTGTCGTAGACGTAGAAGCGGGTCCCGTCGGCGGGGTCGGCGACCGGCGTGCCACCCTTCGGGAAGGACGGGACCTCGGCCCAGGTGGCGCCGCCGTCGGTGGAGCGGTGGGCGGCGTACTTGGTGCCGTCCCAGTGGATGAAGGACCACAGCAGCGTGCCGCCGTCCGCGCTCACCGCGATCGGACCCGGCGCGCTGGAGGCGATGTCCGGCTGGCCGGCGAAGGGCGTCCAGGTCCGGCCGCCGTCGGTCGAGGACGCACCGTTGCCGTTGCTGCCCCAGCCGGCCCGGACGACGTACGAGGGCTTGAGCGCGGCCTGGTCGAGGCCGGTAGCCGAGCCGAAGATCGGGTTGCTGTACATCCCGGCGGCCGGGGACGCGGTGAGGGTGTCGTGGTAGAAGCCGCCGATGTCGCCGAGCGCGGACAGCAGGTGGGCCTGGCCCGTGGGCGGGGAGATCAGCTTGGTGACGGCCGTCTCCTCCAGCCCCCTGATCTGCGGTGCCCAGTGCACCAGGTCCCGGGTGCCGTAGATGGTCGCGCCGGTGCCGAAGACGATGTGCCGGGAGTCGTACGGGTCGATGGCCACGGCCTGCGTCCACCAGCCGAACTTCGCCTCACCGCCCCACTTCAGGTACGGCGTCTCCGACACGTCGAGGACCGCCTTGTCCTTCAGCGAGGTCCAGCTCCCGCCGCCGTCGGTGGAGCGGAAGACGGTGTCGACGTCCGCCCAGCGGTTGTTCGTCGTCACGACCAGCGTGCCGGGGTGGCGGGCGTCCACCGAGAGGCCGGCGTAGCCGAAGGTGTCGGCGGAGCCCTCGCTCGTGGTGCCGCCGGGGGTGACCGGGGTGACGTTGGTCCAACTGCCCCTGGCCGTGTCCAGCTTCCAGACCGAGCCGTCGGTCTGGTTGTTCGGGCCGGGCGCGTTCGCGTACGTCACGTAGAGGTGGCCGCCGCCCGCACAATGCGCCGCGTGCTGCGGCACCGTGGCGGCGGCGCCGGTGGGCTGGCCCGGGACCGCCTCCCAGGTCACGCCGTCCTTCGTACGGTACAGAGCGGGGCCGTCGCTTCCCCCGTCGCCCCAGCCCGCGTACACCGCCCGCCCGGCCGCGACCAGGAACGTGATGCCCTGGCCGTCACTGGTCCCGGCCACCGGGAAGGCGCTGACCTGCGCCCAGTTGGCGCCCCGGTCGGTGGACTTCCAGAGGCCGTCGTGCCGGGTGCCCAGCCACAGCGTGTCGGCGCTGCGCGGGTCGACGAGCAGCCGCTCCCCGGTGCCCCGGCCGTCCTCGTTCGCCCCGAGCTTGACGCCGAGGTCGGTGCGGGTCCAGGTCGCGCCCCGGTCGTCGGAGCGCAGGATCGCCCCGTTGGTCGCCCACGACTGCGCATACGTGCCGACGGCCAGATACACCCGCTCCGGGCGCGCCGGGTCGAGGGCGATCGCCTCGACCCCCAGCAGGTTCCAGTCGTCCCACCCGAGCTGGTCGATCAGCGGTGTCCAGCGCGCCGTCCGGTCGTCCCACCGATACGCGCCGCCGATGTCCGTGCGGGCGTAGGCCAGTCCCCGTTCGGCCGGGTGGAAGACGATGCCGGTGACGAAGCCGGTGCCGCCGATGACGACATTGCGCCACCGGTTCGTCTGCGACGCGGCCTCGTCGGCGGCGCTCGCCCGCCCCGACGCGAGGGGCAGCGCCGTCAGCGCGGCGGTCGCGGCGGCACCGGCGAGTACGGCACGTCTGCTGGGCAGGGGCATGACAGTGACCTCGTTGTCGTGAGCGGTCGTGATGGCTGGGGCCGCCGCGCCCGCCGGGGTGTCAGGCACCCGGGGGCACGGCGGAATCGTGGGGCGCGGGAGCCGTCAGCCCTTGATCGCGCCGATGAGCATGCCCTTGGTGAAGTGCTTCTGGACAAAGGGGTAGATGAGCGCGACCGGGATCAGTGCCAGCACCATGACGGCCATCTGCACGGCAAGGCCCGGGACCTGGTTCTCGCCCACCGTCATGATTCCGTTGTTCGTGCCAGAACCGGGGAACGACTGGTGCATCAGCACGTAGTAACGGAGTATCAGCTGTAGCGGCCACTTCTCGGGGCTGTTGATGTAGAGCATCGCGTTGAACCACGAACTCCAGTAGCCGACCGCGTAGAACAGCGCGATCACCGCGGTGACCGCCCGGGAAAGCGGCAGAACGATTTGCAGAAGGATCCGCCACTCCCCCGCGCCGTCGATCCGAGCGCTGTCGATCAGCTCCGGTGCGGTGGACATGAAGAACGACCGCAGCACCAGGATGTTGAAAACACTCACAGCGCTCGGAAGGATCAACGCCCAGTAGCTGTCGATCAGGCCCATCCCACTGATCAGCAGGTATGTCGGAATGAGGCCGGCGCCGAAGAACATCGTGATGAGCAAGGTCAGCAGCAGCGGTCGGTGCGCGAACGAGCCCGGTCGCGAAAGACCGTAGGCCGCGAGGATCGACACTGCCATGGAGATGGCCGTACCGATCAGCGTCAGTCCCAGACTGACCATCACAGCTCGCGTCACCACTCCGCCGCTGAGGATTTCGGTGTACGCGTTGAAGGTGATCGTCCTCGGAAAGATGACCAGACCACCGGCCTCGGTGATCGTCTTCTGGTCGGAGAGGCTGGTGACGACCACGACCCACAGGGGGCCGAGGATGAGCGCACAGACCACGGTCAGGGTGAGGCCCTTGAGGCTCTGCCCCACCTTGGTGGGCTCCTCCTCCCATACGGGCCGTCGGCTGTCGCTGCGAAGGATCTGTGCTGCGGGGGCGGCCATCACGGCGCTGTCCGCCGGACCGATCGTCGGTGCCGTCATTTCGAGTACACCCCCTGCTCGCCCAGCTTGTGGGCGATCTTGTTGGCCAGCAGGATCAGCAACAGGCTGAACAGGCCCTTGACCAGGCCGGCGGCTGCCGCGTACGCGTAGTCGCCGGTGCGGATTCCGATGTACCAGACGTACGTGTCGAGCACTTCGGAGGCGCCCGCGCCGACCGCGTCCCGCTGGAGCAGGATCTGCTCGAAGCCGACCGTCAGGGCGTCGCCCACGCGCAGTACCAGAAGCAGCGCGATCACCGGCCGCAGCGCGGGCAGGGTGACATGCCACATCCGGCGCCAGCGGTTGGCGCCATCCACGGCCGCCGCCTCGTACAGCTCGTTGTTGACCGCCGACAACGCGGCGAGGAAGACGATGACACCCCAGCCGGCGTCTTTCCACACCGACTGTGCGGTGACCAGGAATTTGAAGATTCCCGGATTGGTCATCAGGTCGAAGCCGCTGACTCCGTGGTCGCGCAACTGCTGGGCGATCAGGCCCGCACCGCCGAGCATCTGCTGGAAGACGGTGATGACCAGGACCCAGGAGAAGAAGTGTGGGAGGTAGAGGATGCTCTGCACCACGGTGCGGAGCTTGTTGCTCATCACGCTGTTGAGCAACAGCGCCAGCAGGATGGGGATCGGGAAGAAGAGGATCAGCTGGATGAAGGTGATGCTCAGGGTGTTCCCGACCACGCCCCAGAAGCGGGCGTCCTCGAAGATCCGCTGGAAGTTGTAGAAGCCGACCCACTGGCTGTGCCAGATGCCGCCGCCGTAGACGTCGTAGTTCTGGAAGGCGACGACGTTGCCGAGGATCGGGATGTAGTTGAAGACCAGCAGCAGGCCGACGACGGGCATGGTCATCAGCAGCAGCGTGCGGTCCCGCCGCAGCCGGTGACGCCAGGTGATGCCGCCCTCGAGGCGGACAGCGGGCTTCTTCTTTCCGCGCCTGCCCAGGCGGGTGGTACGGGTTGCCGTGACGGTGGACGCGGGAGTGCCCTCGGCGGGTGCTTGGATGCCGGCCCGGCCGTCCGCCTGGACTGACATCAGGAAGCGCCGCCGTTCGCATCCAGGATCTTCTTGTAGAACGTCCGGAGGTCCTCGCCGCCGGTCGAACGCCACGACGAGATCGCCGACTTGACGTCCGACAACGACTTGCGGCCACGGGTGTAGTCGTTCTGCAGGTCGACGAAGCCCGCCCCGAGGGTCGCGAAGCGGGTCGGTTCTTGGATCTGCATGCCGTAGAAGAGGGGCTTCTTGAAGAAGGGGGCCATCCGAGCGTCCCAGGCGCAGTAGTCCTTGACGTTCTGCGGATAGGCGACGTACGCGTATGCGGGTGGCGGAGTGGACAGGAAGCCGTAGGAGCTGGTGACGTCCTTCTTGCCCTGGTCCGTCGTCTGCGGGATCCCGTCCTTGTCCTTCTTGAAGTGGGTGCCCTCGACGCCGTACGTCACCAGTTCGTACTCCTTGGTACCGAACGGCGCGGCGAGATAGTTCGCGACGGCGAGGAGCTCCTCGATCTGGGACGCGTTCAGCTTCTTGTTCAGGAAGCTGAACATGTAGGCAGGGGCGGCGTACCAGAGGGTGGGGTCTCCGCCGTCGGCGGCGAAGTAGTCCATCGCCTGCATGTCGAACTTGGGATTGATCGCGGCCTGCCGGGCGACCGCCTCGTGCCAGGCACCGTTGCCGTCGTTGTAGATGAGCGTCTTGCCGGATTCGAAGCGGGTCTTGGCATCGGCGGTCTTGAGAGCCACGGCGTCCGGGTGCACCACGCCCGCCTTGAACAGCTTGCGCGTCCAGTCCAGGGCGGCAAGGTATTCCTCAGTCTCGACCTTGTTGACCAGCTTGCCGTTGACGAGCTTCCAGTACGAGGGGCGGTCCGGCACGCAGCCGAAGAAGGCCTGGGCGCTCACCCACATGTCGTCGCAGGCCCAGCGGTTCTTCTTGGCGTCGGTGATCTCCTTGGCGAGGGAGAGGAACTCGGCGGCGGACTTCGGCGGTTCGACACCGAGGGTGTCGAAGAGATCCTTGCGGTAGTACGTCGGGTTGCTGGTCTTGAGCTCGCCGGACAGCGGAATGCCCTTGAGCTTGCCGTCGAAGGTGGCGTACTGCCAGGCGGCGGTGGGGATAGCGGCCAGGTTGGGATACTTCTTGATCTTGTCGCCGGAGAGATAGGGGCCGAGGTCCGCGAACTTGGAGCCCACCGCGTTGGGTATCTGGCCGGTGAGGTTCCAGGTGGGCAGCGTCATCCAGTCCGGGATGTCGGACGAGGCGAGGATGGCGCCGATCTTGTCCTGGTAGGTGTTGCCGTCGGATTCCTGGATCTTGATATTCGTGCCGAGCGCCTTGTTGACCGCCTGGAAGTAGGCGTTGCCGCTGTTCGGGATGGACCACCAGGCGGGGGTCATGGCCTTGTAGGAGCCGCCCTTGCCGGGGGTGCCGCTCACCGAGGTGACCAGGTTCGCCGGGTACTTCAGGAAGCCGGGGGTCGATCCGTTCACGCCGGCGATGTCGGGCTTGACCGCGTTCGAGGCGACGTAGGCCGGAAGGAGCTTCTGCAGTGAGCTGCCGGTCGCCACGCCACCGTTGCCCGAGGTGCTGTTCGGCGTGGAGCAGGCGGAGAGAAGCGAGCCGCCTGCGGCGGTGGCGGCAACGGCCACGGCCCCGCTCAGGAACATTCTCCGACTTGGGGCGGATCCGTTGGCCGAGGCCTGGGAGTTCGGCATAGCGTCAACCCTTCGTGGCGCGCCAAGACACACGGCGGGTCTGCCGCCGGTCGGCTTCTTCTGTGGAGGTGCTGGCGTTACTGCTGGCGTAACTGGCTGGACTGAAGCGTCTGGTCGAAGCGCTTCGATGTTGCTGCGAGGTTAAATGCGAGGGGCGCAGTTCGCAAGAGTCGGCTTCAAGAAACATCGGAGCGGTGCGGAAATACAGGAGTGCAGCTCGCCCAAGTGGTTAAAGGGTTGTTGCCGACCGGCGTCTTGACAGCCCTGGTCAGAAGGCCCAGCATCGAAGCGCTTCGAAACGTTCGACCGTCTCCCCCGACGGTTCCACCGAGAGGTACCTCCCGTGACCACCGATCACTTGCCCTTCCGGGATGAAGACCTGCCTGTATCGAAGCGGGTCGACGACCTCCTCGGCCGTCTCACCCTGGACGAGCGGATCGCGATGCTGCACCAGTTCGCGCCGGCAGTGCCCCGGCTCGGGGTGGGCGCCTTCCGTACCGGGCAGGAGGCGCTGCACGGGGTCGCGTGGATGGGCCAGGCCACCGTCTTCCCGCAGGCGGTCGGGCTCGGCGCGACCTGGAACGAGGAGCTGGTGCGCCGGGTCGGCGAGGCGGTCTCCACCGAGGTACGGGCCATGCGGGGCTGGAACGAGCGGGTCGGCCTCAATGTGTGGGCGCCGACGGTCAATCTGCTGCGGGACCCGCGCTGGGGCCGCAACGAGGAGGGGTACAGCGAGGACCCGCGCCTCACGTCCGCGATCGCCACCGCGTACACGCGCGGACTGCGCGGCGACCACCCCACGTACTGGCGCACCGCGCCCATCCTCAAGCACTGGCTCGCGCACAACAACGAGACCGAGCGCGACATCACCTCGTCCTCGGTGCGCCCGCGCGTGCTGCACGAGTACGACCTCGAGGCCTTCCGCGGACCGATCGAGGCGGGCAGGGCGATCGGTGTGATGCCGGCGTACAACCTGGTCAACGGCCGCCCGAACCACGTGTCGCCGCTGCTGCGCGAGCAGTTGCGCGCCTGGACGGACCGGGAGCTGGTGGTGTGCTCCGACGCGGGCGCGCCCTCGAACCTGGTCAACTCCGAGCACTATTACGACACCCACGAGGAGGCCACCGCCGCCTCCCTGCGCGCGGGCGTCGACAGCTTCACCGACCACGACCAGGACTCCTCGCAGATCACCGCCCGGCTGCGCGGGGCTCTCGACCGGAGCCTGATCGACGGGTCGGACATCGACGCGGCGGTCCGGCGGCTGCTGACCATGCGCTTCCTGCTGGGCGAATTCGACCCGGACAAGGACCCGTACGCAAGCATCGGCAAGGAGTCCTTCGATACGCCCGAGCACCAGGCGCTCGCCCAGGAGGCCGCCGAGCAGGCGATCGTGCTGCTGAAGAACGACGGGATCCTGCCGCTCGCCGCAGACCAGCGGATCGCCGTCGTCGGCCTCCTCGCGGACGAGGTCAAGCTCGACTGGTACAGCGGCAGCCTCATCCGCCGTACGTCGCTGCGCGAGGCGCTGGCCGAGCGGCTGGGCCCCGACCGGGTGGTCTTCGCCGAGGGCGCCGACACCGTACGCCTGCGGGCAGCCGACGGCGGATGGGTGCGGGTGCCGGACGCGGTGGTCGAGGAGCGGGCGGACCAGGGCTCGTTCAACCCGGCGACCGCGCAGGGGCGCACCGATCTGCCGCCGCTGACCACCGGCGGCGAGCCGACCGACCTGGCCCTGATCGACTGGGGCGGCGGGGCGCTGACCCTGCGGGCCCCGAACGGGCTGTATCTGACGGTCGCGGAGGACGGCTTCGTACGGGCGGCGGCCGAGCGTCCTGGCGGCTGGATCGTGCAGGAGACGTTCAGCCTCGAAGAACACGGTGGAAGCCAAGGGAGCCACCTCCTCAAGCACACAGGGACAGGCCGGTACATCTCTGTTGCCGCCGACGGCCTGAAGGTTGCCGAGGAGGGCACACCGTTTTCGCTGGAGGTCGTCGAGCGCGGCGAGGACGCGGTGGCGCGGGCCGCCGCCCAGGCCGACACGGTGATCGTCGTCGCCGGCAACGACGCGCACATCAACGGCCGCGAGACCGAGGACCGCCGCACCCTCGAACTCCCCCCGCAGCAGGACCGCCTCTGGCGGGCCGCCCACGCCGCCAACCCCCGCACCGCCCTCGTGCTGACCAGCGCCTACCCCTACGCGGTCGCCGACGCCGACGCCGCCCTCCCCGCCCTGCTGTGGACCGCCCACGGCGGCCAGGCGGCCGGCACCGCACTGGCCCGCGTGCTGCTCGGCGACGTCTCCCCGGCCGGCCGGCTCCCGCAGACCTGGTACGCCTGCGACACCGACCTGCCGAACGAGGTGCTCGACTACGACATCATCAGCGCGGGCGCGACCTACCTCTACTTCACCGGCAGCCCGCTCTACCCCTTCGGGCACGGCCTGTCGTACACGACCTTCGGGTACGAGGACCTGGACGTCACCGTCGGCCAGGACACCTTCACCGTGTCCTTCACCGTCACCAACACCGGCGCCCGCGACAGCGACGAGGTCGTCCAGCTCTACACCCGGGCCGTCGACCCGCGGCTGCCCAGCCCCGTCCGCCGCCTGGCCGCCCACCAGCGCGTCCACCTCACCGCCGGCGAGTCCCGCGACTTCGCCTTCACCCTCCCCCTGCACACCCTGGGTTTCTGGGACGTCGCGCACGGCGCCTGGACCGTCGACCCGGGCGGCTACGAGGTCCTGGCCGGCGGCCTGTCCGCCGCGTTCGCCGTGGCCGGCGAGCCCCCGGCGCCGCGCCCGGTGCTCGTACGCGGCCTGGAGGCGGCCGACTTCGACGCGCAGCACGCGGTGGCGATCGTCGACCGTACGAAGGTGCGCGGCGACGCCGTGGCCTCCGGCGCCGACGAGCCGGGCCGACTGGTCTTCCGGGCCTGCGACTTCGGCGCCCACAGCGGCGAGGGCGCCGGCCCCGCCTCCGTCGTCCTGGACGCCGCCCGCGCCGAGCCCGGCGAGGCCGTGGTGGAGCTGCACCTCGGCGACGGCACCCGGGTCGGCACCGTCACCGTCCCGTCGACCGGCGACCCGTACGCGTACACCGCCGTCCGCCTCGAACTCGACGCGCTCCCGGCGGGGTTGCACGACCTGCACGTCACGCTGCGGGGGGCGCTGCGGCTGGCGCGGCTGAGTTTCTCCGGTTGAGGGTCCGGAGAATGAGGCAGGGGCCCGGAACCGAAAGGTCCCGGGCCCCTGCGCCTGCCGTGGTGGATCAGACCGCGGGGTCGATCAGACCGCGCTGCCGGCCTTCCACGCGGCCCACGAGAGGTTCCAGTCGCTGAAGCCGTTGTCCGCGCTGACCGTCTTGTCGGGCGAGTTCTTGACGATCACGACGTCGCCGAGCAGCGAGTTGTTGTAGAACCAATAGGCGGGCGTCGAGGTGTCGTTGCCGCCCTTGGTGTCGTGCAGACCGATGCAGCCGTGGCTGGTGTCGGTGTGGCCGAAGACCGACACAGGCCGCCAGTAGTTGCCGTGCACGAAGGTTCCGGAGGTGGTCAGCCGGATGGCGTGGGGCACGTCCTTGATGTCGTACGCCTTGCCGAGGCCGACGGTCTGGCTGTTCATCCGGGTCTGCTTGAGCTTCTCGGACATGACCATGATGCCGTTGTAGGTCGTGTGCCCCGGCGCGCCCAGCGAGACCGGGATGGTGCGGATCGTCTTGCCGTCACGGACCACGGTCATCGTCTTGGTCTTGTCGTCGGCCGTGGAGACCTGCTTGCGGCCGATCTTGAACGTGACGGTCTTCGCCTGGACTCCGTAGATGCCGCTGGCGCCCTCGACACCGTCCAGCGCGATCTTGACGGTGATGGTCGAGTAGGCCGTCCAGTACTCCTCGGGCCGGAAGTCGAGGCGGGTGTCGCTGAACCAGTGGCCGACGACTTCCTGGCCGGTGCTGGTGGTGACCGTGATCGCCTGCTGGACGGCCTTCTTGTTGGTGATCGCCTTGTCGAAGTTGAACGACACCGGCATTCCGACACCGACCGTGGTGCCGTTGTCCGGCGTGAAGTAGCCGATGAAGCTGTTGGCCTGGGAGACGGTGGTGAAGGTGGCGTTCTCGACCACCTGGCGCTTCTGGCTGTCCTCGGCAGTCGCGACCAGCGTGTACTTGGTGGCGCGCTGCAGCTGGGCGTCCGGCTTCCAGCTCGTGCGGTCGGTCGAAAGAGTCCCCGAGACCTTGCTGCCCGCGTCGGTCTTCAGGGACACGGATATCAGCGTGCCCTTGGTGACCGTCACCACGCCGGAGCTCTGGATCGAGGCGTTGGTCTTGTTGTCCCCCGGCGTGACGGTGATGCCGGCGTCCGAGGTGTCCTTGGCGGCCGCGGCGCCCGCGGACTGCTCGGACTTCACCGCGTTGGAACCGGAGCCGGCGCTGGTCTTGTCACCACCGCAGGCGGTCAGCGTGACCGCTCCGCCTGCGACCAGGGCGGCGATGGCGGCGAGGCCGTGCCGTCGCGAGACGGTCGGGCGCGGGTCGTTGGCTATGCCGGTGCCGGAGTCGGACGGCTTCACACGAATCTCCAATGGTTCTTCGGTACGCGTTCCCCCAGCCCGCCTGCACCCGTGCATCGCGAGCCGCAGCCCTCATTCGAGCCTCAGTCGTACGTTGTGGAACTTCCAGGGTCTTTGGTCCGTTCCCCACCTCGGGAAACTGTGGGGAAGACCACGTGCAGGTGCGTGCCTGGCACATGGAAACCCCGGACCATGATGAGCCCGGGGCCTGTGAATCACGCACAGTCTCAGACGGGTTCAGGGCCCGTCCGGTTCCTCGTCCGCTGCGACATCTTCGTCTTCGTAGAGGTCCCACTCATCGGAGTCCGGATCATACTCGGTGTGGGCGCAGGACCAGGACGCCTGTACCAGCTCGATCCCCGGCACCGTCGTGACGAGGTCGAACGGGTCGACCAGATAGGCCAGCGCCTCCGACTCGTCCTGTCTGACGGCCGCTTCCGCATGCGACCGCTCCTCGTCCGGCATGAACTCGTCGGCGCCGATGTGGTCGAGCGCGGCGCCGGTCAGCTGGTCCTGGTCGTTGACCTCCAGGACCAGCTCGACCTGGAGGCGTACGTAGCGCGGTCCGCTCTCGCCGCGGGGGATGTCAGTAGTGCTCATGCGACGGAGCGTAGGCGGCGCGGGGGCCGCTCAGGCGGAGGCGGCGCGCATTATGCGGACAAAGGGTGACCGGAGGGAAGCCTTCCGGGTCTGAGCTTCCCACCGGGGCCACCGGCTCACTACCATCGGCCTCCACGGTCAAGTCGCCGCTACCGCTGGGGGATCCGTTGACCTCGCACCGCCCGCCCGTTTTCATCGCCGCCGCCGCGGCCACTGTTCTCGGCGCGCTCTACTTCGTACCGAACGCCTCCGCGAGCGCCGAGCACGTCACGACCAAGGCCGCCACCACGGTCAAGACGTCCGCGGCCACCGCCGGCAACCAGGAGCAGCTGGCCGACACGGGCAGCGCCGACACCACGCCCTACCTCATCGGCGGTACCGCCTTCCTCGGCATGGGCGCGGCCCTCCTCGTCAACGCCACCCGCCGCTCCCGCGAGGCGGAGGCCGGCCCGCCGGCCTAGGCCTTGTCGTCAAAATCCCGCCTGTCCGGCGCCATTTTGACGACAGGCCTAGGCCAGCGGCCCCGTAACGGACTCGGCGGCCGCCGTCAGCCCACCGGACCGTACGAACTCGTACGCCGCCGCCAGATCCGGCGCCAGGAACCGGTCAGGACCGACGCCCACCACGCCCGCCTCGCGCACCGCCTTCACGATCGCCTCGGTCGCCGGAGCGGCCTGCAGCACCTCACTGCCCTGCACCCGGATCTCCACCGCCCGCGTCGCCGCGACCAGCTCGACCGCGATGATCCGGGTCAGGTTGTCGACCGCCTGCCGCAGCTTGCGCGCCGCCGACCAGCCCATCGACACGTGGTCCTCCTGCATCGCCGAGGAGGGGATCGAGTCCACCGACGCCGGCACCGCCAGCCGCTTGTTCTCGCTGACCAGCGCCGCCTGCGTGTACTGCGCGATCATCAGCCCCGAGTCCACCCCCGGGTCGTCCGCCAGGAAGGCCGGCAGCCCGTGCGAGCGGCTCTTGTCCAGCAGCCGGTCCGTACGCCGCTCCGCGATCGACCCCAGGTCGGCGGCGGCGATCGCCAGGAAGTCCAGGACGTACGCCACCGGCGCGCCGTGGAAGTTGCCGTTGGACTCCACCCGGCCGTCCGGCAGCACCACCGGGTTGTCCACGGCCGAGATCAGCTCGCGGTCCGCCACCAGCCGGGCGTGCGCCATGGTGTCCCGGCCCGCGCCCGCGACCTGCGGCGCGCAGCGGATCGAGTACGCGTCCTGCACACGCGGCGCGTCGTCCTGGTGGTGCCCGGTGAGCCCCGAGCCCTCCAGCACCCGCCGCATGTTCTCCGCGCTCGCCGCCTGCCCCGGGTGCGGGCGGATGGCGTGCAGCTCGGGCGCGAGCACCTTGCCGGTGCCGAGCAGCGCCTCCAGGGACAGCGCGGCCGTGATGTCGGCCGAGGTGAAGAGCCGCTCCAGGTCGGCGATGGCCATCACCAGCATGCCCAGCATGCCGTCCGTGCCGTTGATGAGGGCCAGGCCCTCCTTCTCCCGCAGCTCGACCGGCTCGATCCCGTACTCCGCGAGCAGCTCCGGCACCGGACGGACGACGCCGTCCGGGCCCTCCGCCTCGCCCTCGCCCATCAGCACCAGCGCGCAGTGCGACAGCGGCGCCAGATCCCCGGAGCAGCCCAGCGACCCGAACTCCCGCACCACCGGCGTGATCCCGGCGTTCAGCAGCGCCGCCATCGTCTCCGCCACCACCGGCCGCACCCCGGTCCGCCCGGACGCCAGCGTCTTCAGCCGCAGGAACATCAGCGCCCGCACCACCTCGCGCTCCACCCGCGGCCCCATCCCCGCCGCGTGCGACCGTACGAGGCTCCGCTGCAACTGCGCCCTGAGCTCCGGGCTGATATGCCGCACCGCCAGCGCCCCGAAGCCCGTCGACACCCCGTAAACCGGCTCCGGCTTCGCCGCCAGCGCCTCGATCACGTCCCGCGCGGCCGCGATCCCGGCCAGCGCCTCCGCCGACAGCTCCACGCGCGCATTACCCCGCGCCACCGCCAGCACATCCTCCGCGGCGACCCCGCCGGCCCCGATGACCACGTTATGCATATCCATATTCACGCACCTTAGGCACTGAATCGCGAGCTGTCACCTCCTACTCCCGCCCCCGGAACCGGCGCCGCTCGTTCTCCCGCGCAGGCGGCTCGTCCGCCAGCCGCACGACGGGATCCTCCGGCGCCCCCACCCCCGCCACCACCGGCCGGTCCGACTTCAGCGCCTTCGCCCGGTACTGCGCGGCGTCCGCCAGCCGGAAGAGCCGCCGCCCCGACGTCACCGGCCCGATAGCGGCATCCGTAGAAGCAACACCCACCGCGACCCCGTCCCCCAGCCCCAGCCACTTCGCCCGGTCGCACAGCTCCTCCGCCGCCCGCACCACCTCCGCCGCCTTGTGGCCCACCGCCAGCAGACAGAACTCGTCCCCGCCCAGCCGCGCCACCAGACTCCCCGGAAGCTCCGCCCCGCACAGCGACAGCACCGACCCGAACCCCACCAGCAACCGGTCCCCCACCGCATGCCCGAGCTCGTCATTGACCCTCTTCAGCCCGTTCAGGTCGCACACCACCAAACTGACCGCCGTCCCCTCCCCCCGGTGCCGCTCGACCGCCGCCTCCAGCCGCGCATCCACCGCCCGCCGATTCGCCAGCCCCGTCAGCGGGTCCGTGAACGCGAGCCTCCGCACCTCCGCAAGCCGCTCGGTCTGCGCGATCCCGGCCGCGATCAGGGCCGCCAGCACCGTGGCGAACTCCGCATCCGCCCTGTCGAACACCGGCTGGCCCGCCGCCCGGGCCACGTACAGCTCACCCCACGCCAGCCCATGCAGCAAAATCGGCGCCACCACACACGACGACCGCCCCCGCCGCCGCAGCGCCGCCACCCGCTGATGGCAGTACGCCCCCTCATCGGCCGGCCCGTCCGCCGTCTCGACCCAGGCATGCGGTTCGCCGCCCTCCGTCCACCGGCCGTGCAGGAACTCCACGATCTCCGGAAAGTCGGCGACCGAGTACACCTCATTCCTCGGCTGCGGCTCCTCCCCCTCCGCCAGCTCCCCGTCATTGACCAGCACCCGCAGCCGCCCCCGGTCCCGCTCCCACCGCGACACCGCCGACATCGACCCACCCAGCGCCACCCGCGCCGACGTCGCCGCCGCCGCCACGGCCTCCATCGGCGACCTCGCCGCCGCCACCGCCCGCGCCAGCTCAGCGACGGCCCGCAGCCGATCTCCCTCTCTTTTCAAGGCTCGGTTCGCCTCCGCAGATCCGTGCCGGCCGTCGACCGTCAAGCGCGCACCTCAGGCTTACTCCCCGCGCGGGACGTTTGCACCATTTTGAACCACCGACCCGCCACAGGCACGCGGCACGCGGCCACCCCCCACTCCCCCGGCCACCCGCGCGCTCCATTCGGCCCAGCAGGGCCAACAACCCCACCACGCCCCGCCGGGGACGGCCCGTCGCCGGGTACGACCGGGTTGGCCCAGCCCGAGGAAGCAAAAGAGAACAGCGGGAGGGCCAGAGCCACCCACCCAGGCAGCCAACAGCGACGGAGAGGTCCGGAACCGGAACCACCCACCCACCCACCCACCGGCAGCCAACAGCGACAGGGAGGGCCAGAACCGGAACCACCCACCCACCCACCGGGCAACAGCGACGGAGGGCCACCCACCGACCCACCCACCCACCCACCCACCCACCCACCGGGCAACGGCGGCGGGGAGGGCCGGGGTCGGAGGGGTGGGGGTTCTGGACGCTCCGCATATTTGTGTGCGGCATGCCGGGCAAGGCAACGGACGGACCCGTCACGCACGTAAATATGTCGGTCCAGGACCCCCAGCCCCGGAGGCCCCGGACCGCACCGGCACCGCAGAAGGGCCCGGCCGCCCCCTACTCCCCCGGCCACTCCGGCGCACGCTTCTCGTTGAACGCCGCCACACCCTCCGCCCGGTCCCCCGAAAACGCCGTCGCACGCCAAGCCGCGTCCTCGATGTCCAGCCCCGCCCGCAGATCCACACCCTGCCCCAACCGCAGCGCCCGCTTGGCCGCCCGCAGCCCCACCGGCGAATTCCCCGCGATCCGCCCGGCCAGCACCAGCGCCTCCGTACGGTCCGCACCCTCCTCCGCCACCACATCCACCAGCCCCAACCCCAGAGCCTCCGCCGCAGCAACCCTCCGCCCCGTGAAGATCAGCTCCGCCGCCCGCGCCGACCCCACCCTCCGCGGCAGAAGCTGCGTCCCACCACCCCCCGGGATCACCCCCACCGTCACCTCCGGCAGCCCCACCACCGCCGTCACATCAGCCACAATCACGTCGCACGCCAGCGCCAGCTCATAACCGCCACCGAGCGCAAAGCCATGCACCGCCGCCACCGTCGGCATCGGCAGCTCCAGCACCCCCGTGTACGCCGCCCGGGCATAAGGGCGCTGCCGCGCCAGATCAGCCTCGGTAAAAGAATTCCGTTCCTTCAAATCGGCGCCGACACAGAACGCCCGCTCATGCGTGGAGCTCAGCACCACCACGCTCACACCACGATCGCCCGCCAGCGCCCCGCACGCCTCCCCGATCGCCCGCGCCATCGCCGTCGACACGGCATTCATCGCCTTCGGACGGTCCAGAACCAGCTCCGCCACCCGCCCGTGCTCCCCGTGGCGCCGCACCGCCACGAACTCACCGAACCGCTGCTCCGAAACCCGCTGCTCCGACATCCGCCGCCCGCCCTCCGAGGTTGGTTAACGACCGTGAACCACGAACCCAGGGGTCATCGTAGAGTCAGCCCCGGCGAGTCACCCTCGGCGGGACAGGAGCCAGGGTTCGACGACGCCGAGCCCACGCACCGGGCGGCGCCACATCGGCTGGAGGGCAAAGCGGTACTTGTCCTCGGAGCCCGCCTCCACGTCGACCTCCGACACGGGCGCGTCGCCGCTCTCGCCGAGCGCCTGCGCCAGCTCACCGTCGACCAGGACCGCGTCCCGGGGCGCTATCGACGTCAGCCGGCTCGCAAGGTTCACCGTCGTCCCGAAGACGTCACCCATCCTCGTCGTGACCGTGCCGAAGGCCATGCCGACCCGGAGGGCGGGCATCGTCTCGTCACCGGTCATCGTCTCGATGAGCCGCAGCCCGATCTCCGCGGCGGTGCCGGGATCATCGGCCACGTAGAGGATCTCGTCGCCCAGAGTCTTGATCAGCCGCCCCCCATGGGCGTGCACCTGGTCCGCGGCGGTGGTCTCGAAGGCCTCGACGAGCTCGCCGAGTTCCTCCTCCTCCAGCCGTCGCGTCAGCCGCGTGAAGCCCACCAGGTCCGCGAAGCCGACCGCGAGGCGGCGGTCCACCGCCTCCTCGTCGTCGGACCGTACGACCCGGCTGGTCGACGCCGCGAGCTGGCGCCGCCAGACGTAGGTCAGGAATTCCTCGAGCTCGGGCAGCAGCAGCTCGACCAGGGGGTAGGCGACCTCCGCCCGGGTCATGCCGGGCTCGGGCGGCTCGGTCAGCTCCTCGAGGAAGGAGTCGGTCTGCCATTCGGCGAGCCGGGCTGTGGTCTGCCCGGTGGAACGGGCCACCTGGATGGCGGTCGGCTCGCTGAGCAGCCCGGCCTCGACGAGACCCGCCAGCCGCCGCAGGGCGAGGACGTCGGCCTCGGTGAGCGCCTTGGCCTGGCCGATGTCGGCGAAGCCCATGGCACGCCAGAAGCGGGCGGCGAGGTCCATGGAGACGCCGGCACTGCGGGCGGCCTGGAAAGGGGTGTACTTGCGCTCGGCGCCCAGGATGAGCTGTTCCAGCTGCAGAGCGATGGGATCCTCGCCGTCGAGATGCTCGTCGACATGCTCGGCGGCCCGCTCGTCGGCGAGGTGATCCGGAGCGGCGGGCCCGGCGGCGGGCCCGGCGGCGTGCTCGGCGGCGTGCTCGGCGCCGCCGTCCGGCTCATCCGGCCGCGCCGGTTCTTCGCCGTGCGGCGGGGGGATGCTCGCGTCGTCCACGGTCACCGCCCGCCCCCTCTTCGGTCCCTGCGCGTGCGCACTGCCCTTCCGATCACTGGGTCGGCTGCCGCCTCAACAATACGGCAGGTGTGCCGTAGCTCACTCTCGCACAGCGGCCTATGCCGCCCTCACATGTACGACGTCGCCCGCACCGACCGGCCGCTCCTCGCCGCCCTCCGTCGCGATGACCAGCCGTCCGTCGTCGTCGAGGGCCACCGCCCTCCCCGTCACGGTCTCCCCGCCCGGCAGCTCGGCCCGTACGGGCCGCCCCAGCGTCGCGCACCCGGCCGCGTACACCTGGCGCAGCCGGCAGGCGTCGGGGTCGCCGCCGACGGCACGCCACTCGGCGTACCACTCGGCCAGGGACCGCAGCACCGCCCGCAGCAGCGGGTCGCGGTCGGTGCCCTTGGCGCCGGCGAGGGCCAGCGATCCGGCGGCCGGCACGGGCAGCTCGTCCTCGCGGAGCGTGACGTTCAGGCCGATGCCGATGACGACGCCGTCGTCGCCGGCCCGCTCGGCGAGGATGCCGCCGGTCTTGCGCTCCTCGCCGTCGATCGTCACCAGCAGGTCGTTGGGCCATTTGAGGCCCGTGTCGACGCCCCCGGCCCGTGCCAGCGCCGTGGCGGTCGCCACCCCGGCGAGCAGCGGCAGCCAGCCCCAGCGGCGCACGGGCACCTCGGACGGCCGAAGGAGCACGGAGAAGAAGAGCCCGGAGCGCGGCGGCGCCGTCCACTGCCGGTCGAGGCGGCCGCGCCCGGCGGTCTGCTCCTCGGCGACGAGTACCGCGCCCTCGGCAGCCCCGGCCTTGGCACGGGCGGCGAGGTCGGAGTTGGTCGAGCCGGTGGTCTCGACGACGTCCAGGGCGGTCCACAGGCCGTCCGGAGTGACGATCGCGCGCTGCAGCGCCGCCGCGTTGAGCGGCGGCCGGTCCAGGTCGGACCAGCGGTTTGAGGTCATGTGCCCCACCCTATGAGCGGGAGTGTGTCGAACGCCGCAGTGCTCGCGCAGCAGCCACGCGGTTACGCTACGAAACAGAGTTACTCGCCAGTCAAATGCGACCCGACGAGAGCAGGAGAGCCGCCTCCCATGGCCGAGCCGGAGATCGACATCCACACCACCGCGGGCAAGCTCGCGGATCTGCGCCGCCGTACCCAGGAGGCGACCCATGCCGGCTCCGCCCGTGCGGTGGAGAAGCAACACGCCAAGGGCAAGCTGACCGCCCGGGAGCGGATCGAACTGCTCCTGGACGAGGGTTCCTTCACCGAACTGGACGAACTTGCCCGACACCGTTCCACGAATTTCGGCCTCGACAAGGTCCGCCCGTACGGTGACGGCGTCGTCACCGGCTACGGCACGGTCGACGGCCGCCCGGTGGCGGTCTTCTCACAGGACTTCACCGTCTTCGGCGGAGCCCTGGGCGAGGTCTACGGCCAGAAGATCGTCAAGGTCATGGACTGGGCCCTCAAGAACGGCTGCCCGGTCATCGGCATCAACGACTCCGGCGGCGCCCGTATCCAGGAGGGCGTCAGCGCGCTCGGCCTGTACGGCGAGATCTTCCGCCGCAACACGCACGCGTCCGGTGTCATCCCGCAGATCTCGCTGATCGTCGGGCCGTGCGCCGGCGGCGCGGTGTACTCGCCGGCCATCACGGACTTCGTGGTGATGGTCGACCAGACCTCGCACATGTTCATCACCGGGCCCGACGTCATCAAGACCGTGACCGGTGAGGACGTCGGTTTCGAGGAGCTGGGCGGCGCCCGCGCGCACAACACCGTCTCCGGCAACGCGCACCACATGGCGGGCGACGAGAAGGACGCCATCGAGTACGTCAAGGCGCTGCTGTCGTATCTGCCGAGCAACAACCTCGAGGAGGCCCCGGCGTATCCGGCCGAGGCCGACCTGGAGCCGGATCCTGAGCTCGACACTCTCATCCCGGACTCCGCCAACCAGCCCTACGACATGCACAAGGTCATCGAGCATGTCCTGGACGACGGTGAATTCCTCGAGACCCAGGGGCTGTTCGCGCCGAACATCCTCACCGGCTTCGGCCGCATCGAGGGGCGGCCGGTCGGTGTCGTCGCCAACCAGCCCATGCAGTTCGCGGGGTGCCTGGACATCGACGCGAGCGAGAAGGCCGCGCGGTTCGTACGGACGTGCGACAGCTTCAACGTTCCGGTGATCACTTTTGTCGATGTGCCGGGCTTTCTGCCGGGCGTCGACCAGGAGCACTCCGGCATCATCCGGCGCGGGGCCAAGCTGATCTACGCGTATGCGGAGGCCACGGTTCCGCTGATCACCGTGATCACGCGGAAGGCCTTCGGCGGCGCGTACGACGTCATGGGCTCCAAGCACCTGGGTGCCGACCTCAACCTGGCCTGGCCGACCGCCCAGATCGCGGTCATGGGCGCCCAGGGCGCGGTCAACATCCTGCACCGCCGCGAGCTGGCTGACGCCGATGACCCGGAGGCGCGGCGCGCGGAGCTCATCGCGGACTACGAGGACACACTGCTCAACCCGTACGTCGCGGCTGAGCGGGGCTATGTGGACGCGGTGATCGTGCCGTCCGAGACGCGGGGGCATCTGGTCAAGGCGCTGCGGACGCTGCGGAACAAGCGGGAGAGTCTGCCGCCGAAGAAGCACGGCAACATTCCCCTCTGAGGTTGGTCGAAGGAGCGTGCTCTGACATGGTCATAAAGGTCGAGCGGGGCAACCCCACCCCTGAGGAGCTCGCGGCCGTCGTCGCCCTGGTCCAGGCGCGGGCCGCCGCAGGCGCCGGGGCCTCCGGCGGTCTTGACGGTGGCCCGCGCACCCAGGACGAATGGGCCGACCCGGCCCGCAACGTCCCCAGCCGCGCGCTGCGCCACGGGGCCGGGGCCTGGCGGGCCACGTACTGGCCGCGCTGACGGTCCGGTCCGGGGCCTCCGGGGCTGGGGGTCCTGGACCGACATATTTACGTGCGTGACGGGTCCCTCCGCTGCCTTGCCCGGCATGCCGCACACAAATATGCGGAGCGTCCAGAACCCCCACCCCTCCGACCCCGGCCCTCCCCACCGCTGTTGCCTGCCGGTCGGGTGGGTGGGTGGGTGGGTGGGTGGGTGGGTGCGACTCTGGTCCTCGCGCCGTCTACTTCTCCCCTCCGGGTTGGGGGTAGGCCGTCCGCCTGGGCGAGCGAAGCGAGGTGGGGGTCCCCCCGGCCGAAGGCTGGGGTGGGGGCACCTCCCAAAGGAAGCTTTGGGGGAGGCTGGCCCAACCCGGGCACCCGGCGACGGGCCGCAGCCCCACGGCGGGTGGCCGCCCGGGCCCGGATTACCCCGGAAATAGGTCGTGCCTAGGTACGGGTACTCAGGCGCCGGCCCGCGTTCCGGCGGAACCTGGAACGCATGTTGTGGTCGGATCCGCCCGAAGAGCCCCCGGAGGAGATGCGCCAGGCGCAGAGGATGATGCGCCGCGCGATCTGGCTCATTGCACTGGCCATGCCGATCATCATGTTCATCGTGGGGTGGCACTTCTGAGCGTTTCATTACGATGGCGGGCATGACCACCAGCCCAGGCCCCCGCACCGTCGTGCTCGCCTCCGCGTCTCCTGCCCGGCTCGCGCTCCTGAAGAGCGCGGGGCTCGCACCGAGGGTGATCGTCAGTGGGGTCGACGAGGACGCGATCACCGCGCCGACGCCCGGCGAGCTGGCCCGCGTGCTGGCGGAGGCGAAGGCGGAGGCGGTGGCCGGTCAGCTGGCCGGCGGCGAGCTGGTGATCGGGTGTGACTCGGTGCTGGAGCTGGATGGCGAGGCGCTGGGGAAGCCGGCGGATGCGGAAGAGGCGATCGCTCGCTGGAAGTCGATGCGGGGGCGGGCGGGGGTGCTGCAGACGGGGCATTGCGTGATCGATGTCGCCGCCGGGGCGCGGGTGTCGGCCACGGCGTCGACGACGGTGCGGTTCGGGACGCCGGATGACGCGGAGGTCGCGGCGTATGTGGCCAGCGGCGAACCGCTGCATGTGGCGGGGGCCTTCACGCTGGACGGTCGGTCGGCGCCGTTCATCGAGGGCATCGAGGGCGACCACGGCAATGTCATCGGGCTGTCGTTGCCGTTGCTGCGGCGTCTGTTGGCCGAGCTCGGGGTCCGGATCACGGACCTGTGGGTCTAGGGCCGGACAGGCCCTAGGCGGCGACGGGGGCGCCCGGGGGCGGGGCGTCGTCGTCGGTGGGGGCGGGGCGCTCGACGGCGTAGAGGGTGAGGCTGAGGACGATGAGGGCGAAGATCAGCATCATCAGGACGTACGCGGGCCAGCCGACGAGGCCGACGACGACGGCGCCGAGGATGACGTTGAGGACGGCGGCGGCGATGAGGAGCAGGCGGCCGAAGCCGCGCGGCGGGCGGTCGTGGCGGGCGGTGCCCGCGAGGACGACGGCGCAGGCGATGAGGAAGAGGGCGAGAAGGCCGCCGGCTACCCAGGCACCGGCGGCCATCGCGGCCGGGTCGAGGCCGGCAAGAGACATGGCTTGGTGGCGAACGGCTATGCCCATCACCCAGTTGACGAAGGCCAGTCCGAGCGCCTCCAGGACCAGCACCACCGCCGCCGTAGCGGCCACACCTCTTCGCACTGTGCCCCCTTGCGTCATTGCAAGCTCCTTACCGGCGGTATCCCGCATCGCAAACGCTACTAACGGGTAAGTGCCGCGGCAAGAGTTCGGAGGGCACCACCCTTACGGGGCGGACGTCGGGCAAAGTTTTCGCCGCGCCTTCGTGGAGTTCCCACAAAGCTCGAGTCACGTCGGCCACGGTGGGGTGCAGAGATGCAGCTCACTCAAGCGTGGTGCAAGCGCCCGGAGATATACGGCCGTAGCGTGGAATTACGCGGCAATACGACACCACCGCCGCGTCCGGATCACCCTCCGTGTGGGCAAGCTCACCCCCAGGGGTGCCTCGGCACGAAGTGTCACCAGTACCTAAACTCGGCTTGTTTCAAGGAGGGAGCCATCGTGCGCAAGGTGCTCATCGCCAACCGCGGTGAAATCGCAGTCCGCGTCGCCCGTGCCTGCCGGGACGCCGGGATCGCCAGCGTAGCCGTCTACGCAGAGCCCGACCGGGACGCGCTGCATGTCCGCGCGGCCGACGAGGCCTACGCGCTGGGCGGCGACACCCCGGCGAGCAGCTATCTGGACGTCGCCAAAGTCCTGGGCGCGGCCGCTGAATCGGGTGCCGACGCCGTTCACCCCGGCTACGGCTTCCTGTCGGAGAACGCGGAGTTCGCGCAGGCGGTGATCGACGCCGGGCTGACCTGGATCGGTCCGCCCCCGCAGGCGATCCGCGACCTCGGCGACAAGGTGGCCGCGCGCCACATCGCCCAGCGCGCCGGTGCGCCGCTGGTCGCCGGTACGCCCGACCCGGTGTCCGGCGCCGACGAGGTGGTGGCGTTCGCGGAGCAGCACGGTCTGCCGATCGCGATCAAGGCCGCCTTCGGCGGCGGCGGTCGCGGCCTGAAGGTCGCCCGGACGCTGGAGGAGGTCCCCGAGCTGTACGAGTCCGCGGTGCGCGAGGCGGTTGCCGCCTTCGGCCGTGGCGAGTGCTTCGTCGAGCGCTACCTCGACCGGCCCCGGCACGTCGAGACCCAGTGCCTGGCCGACAGTCACGGCAATGTCGTCGTCGTGTCGACGCGGGACTGCTCGCTGCAGCGGCGCCACCAGAAGCTCGTCGAGGAGGCCCCCGCGCCTTTCCTCAGCGAGGAGCAGAACGCCGAGCTCTACCGCGCCTCCAAGGCCATCCTGCGCGAGGCGGGCTATGTCGGCGCCGGCACCTGCGAGTTCCTGGTCGCCCAGGACGGTCTGATCTCCTTCCTGGAGGTCAACACCCGTCTCCAGGTCGAGCACCCGGTCTCCGAGGAGGTCACCGGTATCGACCTCGTACGGGAGATGTTCCGCATCGCCGACGGTGAGGAGCTGGGTTACGACGACCCGCCGCTGCGCGGTCACTCCTTCGAGTTCCGTATCAACGGCGAGGACCCGGGACGTAACTTCCTCCCCGCTCCCGGCACGGTGACCACGTTCGCCCCGCCGTCGGGCCCCGGCGTCCGGCTGGACGCGGGCGTGGAGACCGGCTCGGTCATCGGCCCCGCGTGGGACTCGCTGCTGGCCAAGCTCATCGTCACCGGCGCCACCCGCGAGCAGGCCCTGCAGCGCGCGGCGCGTGCCCTGGGCGAGTTCGAGGTCGAGGGGATGGCCACGGCCATTTCCTTCCACCGCAAGGTCGTCACCGACCCGGCGTTCACCAGCGACCCGTTCCGGGTCCACACCCGCTGGATCGAGACCGAGTTCGTCAACGACATCCCCGCCTTCGCGGCCCCCGCGGTCGACGAGGAGGCCGAGGAAGCGGGCCGCGAGACCGTTGTCGTCGAGGTCGGCGGCAAGCGCCTGGAGGTCTCCCTCCCGGCGTCGCTGGGCATGACCCTCGCCCGCACCGCCGCCGCCGGTGGCGCCCGCCCCAAGCGCCGCGCCACCAAGAAGGCCGGCTCCGCCGCCTCGGGGGACACGCTCGCCTCCCCGATGCAGGGCACGATCGTCAAGGTCGCCGTCGAAGAGGGCCAGACCGTCCAGGAAGGCGACCTCATCGTCGTCCTGGAGGCCATGAAGATGGAGCAGCCCCTCAACGCCCACCGCACGGGCACCGTCAAGGGCCTCGCGGCGGAGGTCGGCTCGTCCGTCTCCTCCGGCGCGGTCATCTGCGAGATCAAGGACTGACCTCCGGTACGGAACGGGGCCCGGAACCGGTGAGGTTCCGGGCCCCGCCCGTTTCAGCGCCGCGCAGGGGCCCGTACGGCGAGGGCCAGCAGCCATGCCAGCGCCGTGAAGACCGCGGCGGCGGCGAAGGCGGCCGAGGCGCCGTGTACGAAGTCGCTCCCGGCGCCGCCGTGGCGGGTCGCGGTGCCGAAGACGGAGACCAGGATGGACAGGCCCAGGCTGCCGCCGATCTGCTGCATGGTCTGCAGCAGCCCGGCCGCCGAGCCCGCGTCCTGGGGCCGCACCCCGGACAGGATGAGCGTGTTGAGCGGCATCATCGTCAGGCCGATGCCCACTCCCACCAGCATCAGCGGCCCCAGCAGCGCGGCCGCGTAGCCGTCGCCCGTCGCGAGCTGGGCGAGCCAGACCGTGCCGCCGGTGGTCAGCAGACCGCCGACCATCACGGACCGCTTCGCGCCGAAGCGGGCGACGACGCGCGGGACCGTGCGGGCGGTGACGAACATCAGCCCGACCATGGGCAGGAAGGCGAGGCCGGTCTTCAGCGGGCTGTAGCCGCGCACGGTCTGCAGGTACTGCGTGGTGAAGTAGAAGATCCCGAACATCCCCGCGGGGATCAGCAGCATGCACGCGTACGCGATGGCGCGGTTGCGGTCCGCGAAGAGCCGGAGCACCACCAACGGCCGCCGCACCCGGGTCTCGTTGACCAGGAAGGCGGCCAGCAGCCCGCCCGCCGCGGCGAAGCTCGCAATGGCCCGGCCGTCGCCCCAGCCCTCCTCCGCGGCGCGGATGAACGCGTAGACCAGCGAGGCCATCCCGAGCGTGCCGGTGAGGGCTCCGGTGAGGTCGAAGGGGCCGCCACGGTGCCGCTGGGTTTCGGCGACATGGCGTGGGACGAGCAGGGCGACGGCGGCCCCGAGCGGGATGTTGATGAAGAACACCCAGCGCCAGTTGCCGTAGTCGGTGAGCAGGCCGCCGACGATGAGCCCGATCCCGGAGCCCGCGCCGGCGACGGCGGAGTAGAGGCTGAGGGCGCGATTGCGGTCTGGGCCCTCCTTGAAGGTCGTGGTGATCAACGCCAGCGTGCTGGGGGCGGCCAGTGCCGCCGCCGCGCCCTGGAGCGTACGGGCCACGAGCAGCCACGGACCGCTGGGCGCGAAGCCGCCGAGCACCGAGGCGGCGGTGAAGGCGAGCACGCCGGCGACCAGGGCGGTACGGCGGCCGATGAGGTCGCCGATGCGGCTGCCGAGGAGCAGCAGACCGCCGAAGGCGAGGGTGTAGACATTGAGTACCCAGGACATACCGGTCGGGGAGAAGCCCAGGTCGGAGCCGATGCCGGGGATCGCGACGGTCACGACGGTCGCGTCGAGCAGCAGCATCAGCTGGGCACCGATGATGGCCGAGAGGGCGATGAGAGGACGACGTTCCCGGTCGGGGCTGGTGGAGGGTTTGGCCGCCGGGACGTTGACGGACGTAGACATGAGTGAGTGCCTCCAGGCAGACTTGAGCAAAGCGGAGGTTGCCTCCGCTCACTATACGGAGGTGACCTCCGTTTACGCCATGGGATTCTGGAGGCCGGATCGAAGGAGGCTGTGGTGGCGGTAGCAAGTGGCGCGGGCTCAAGGCCGATGCGCGCGGACGCGCGGCGCAATTACGACCGGCTGCTGGAGGAGGCCCGACAGGCCTTCGTCACCCACGGCAGCGACGTGGCCCTGGAGGACATCGCACGCAGCGCCGGCGTCGGAATCGGCACGCTCTACCGGCACTTCCCGGACCGTACCGCCCTCATGACCGCCGTCTTCGAGACCGAACTGGACGCGCTCAGCGTGCGCGGCACCGAACTGCTGACCCTCGACCCGCCCACCGAGGCACTCCGCCTCTGGCTGCGGGACGTCGCGCTGCACACCGCCATGTACCGAGGCGTGGCGGCCATCCTGATGGCCTCCCAGAACCCCTTCACCGCCGCGTGCCGGGACCGGCTGCGCGGATCCGGCGGGGCGCTGCTACGACGCGCTCAGGAGGCCGGCGAGGTCCGCGAGGACACGGAGATCGCCGACCTCCTCAAGCTCACCCACGCGGTCCTCCTGGCCGCCGAGAAGAGCCCGGAGGACCGGGAACTCTTCGGCCGCCTCATGGGCCTGATCATGGACGGCCTGCGGGCGAAGGCCGGTTGACCGGTCGGACCGTTGACAGGTCGGACCGTTGACAGGTCGGACCCGTTGACCGGTCGGACCCGTTGACCGGTTGTCCTCGTTGGCCCATGGGGCAGCGCTATCGCCGCCGGGGCGCCAGGTCGGCGATCCGTGCGGCCTGCGCCTGCTGCTCTCCCGCGAGCTGCGCCGCCCGGAGCTGCGCCGACGACTGCCCGGGATGACCCGGATGGGGATGCCGTCGCGGCCCCGGCACCGGCGGAAGGTCGCGACGCCGGCCCCCCGCGGACCCTGTGCTCCCGCCGGGGTGGCCGTTGTCCGCTCCACCGAGCGGGGCGACGGCGACATGGACCCCCCGATCGGCGAGCGCCTGAAGTTCGGTCGCGGCCCGCTCGTCCCCCGGCGCGGGCTCGTCCGTCACCAGGCGCGTGATGACGTCCGTCGGCACGGTCTGGAACATCGTGTCCGTACCGAGCTTGGTGTGGTCGGCCAGCACCACGACCTCCGCCGCCGCCTGGACCAGCGCCCGGTCGACGCTCGCGGAGAGCATGTTGGAGGTGGAGAGCCCGCGCTCGGCGGTGAGCCCGGCCCCGGACAGGAAGGCCCGGGACACCCGCAACCCCTGCAGGGACTGCTCGGCGCCGCTTCCGACGAGGGCGTAGTTGGTGCCGCGCAGAGTGCCGCCGGTCATGACGACCTCGACCCGGTTCGCGTGCGCCAACGCCTGGGCCACCAGCAGGGAGTTGGTGACCACGGTCAGCCCCGGCACCCGCGCGAGCCGGCGGGCCAGCTCCTGCGTGGTGGTCCCGGCGCCGACCACGATGGCCTCGCCCTCTTCGACAAGGCTTGCCGCGAGATCGGCGATCGCCGTCTTCTCCGCGGCCGCTAGATGGGATTTCTGCGGAATGCCGGACTCCCTGGTGAAGCCACCCGGCAGTACCGCACCGCCATGCCGGCGGTCGAGCAGTCCTTCTGCCTCCAGCGCCCGCACGTCCCGCCGTACGGTTACTTCGGAGGTCTGGACGACGCGGGCGAGCTCACGGAGCGACACGGCCCCGTTGGCGCGCACCATTTCGAGGATCAGTTGGCGACGTTCTGCTGCGAACACAAAACTGACAGTAACGCCAATGACCATCCGCTATCAGCAGTTTGCACCGATTAACAGAAGTTGTTCGCGAAACCGGGCGTGAAGTGCTATACGGACAACTTCCGTTCAGCCGGCGGTCCGACAGCCTTGGTCTACAGCTCAGCGGCCGTCTTACGGGTGTGGAGCTGGCGCGCGACCTCGGCGATCGATCCCGACAGAGAAGGGTAGACCGTGAACGCGTTCGCGATCTGCTCGACCGTCAGATTGTTGTCCACCGCGATCGAGATGGGATGGATCAGCTCGCTCGCCCGCGGCGAGACGACCACACCGCCCACCACGATCCCGGTACCCGGGCGGCAGAAAAGCTTCACGAAGCCGTCCCGGATGCCCTGCATCTTCGCGCGCGGGTTGCGCAGCAGCGGCAGCTTCACGCACCGCGCGTCGATGAGGCCGGAGTCGACATCCGCCTGCGTGTAGCCGACGGTGGCGATCTCCGGGTCGGTGAAGACGTTCGACGACACCGTCTTGAGGTTCAGCGGCGCCACCGCGTCGCCCAGGAAGTGGTACATCGCGATCCGGCCCTGCATCGCCGCCACCGACGCGAGCGCGAACACCCCGGTGACGTCACCGGCCGCGTACACACCCGGCGCGCTGGTCCTGGACACCTTGTCGGTCCAGATGTGGCCGGACTCCTTGAGCTTGACCCCGGACTCCTCCAGGCCCATGTTCCCGGTGTTCGGGATCGCGCCGACCGCCATCAGGCAGTGGCTGCCGGTGATGACCCGGCCGTCGGCCAGCGTCACCTCGACCTTGTCGCCGACCCGCTTGGCGGACTCCGCCCGCGAGCGCGCCATGACGTTCATCCCACGCCGCCGGAAGACGTCCTCCAGCACCGCCGCCGCGTCCGGGTCCTCGCCCGGCAGCACCCGGTCGCGCGACGACACCAGCGTCACCTTCGAGCCGAGCGCCTGGTACGCCCCCGCGAACTCGGCGCCCGTCACACCGGAGCCGACCACGATCAGCTCGTCCGGAAGCTCCATCAGGTCGTACACCTGCGTCCAGTTCAGGATCCGCTCGCCGTCCGGCAGCGCGTCCGCCAGCTCACGCGGGCGCCCACCGGTCGCGATCAGCACCGCGTCGGCGGTCAGCGTCTCGCTGCTGCCGTCGGCGGCCTCCACGATGACCTTGCGGGACCCGTCGATCGCCTGCATGCCCTCCAACCGCCCCCGGCCGCGCATCACGCGGGCCCCGGCGCGGGTCACGGAGGCCGTGATGTCGTGCGACTGCGCGAGAGCGAGGCGCTTCACCCGGCGGTTGACCTTGCCCAGGTCCACGCCGACCACCCGGGCGGCCTGCTCCAGCGGCGGGGTGTCGTCGGCCACGATGATGCCGAGCTCTTCGTACGACGAGTCGAAGGTGGTCATCACCTCGGCCGTCGCGATCAGAGTCTTCGACGGCACGCAGTCGGTCAGCACCGACGCCCCGCCCAGGCCGTCGCAGTCGACGACGGTCACCTCCGCGCCGAGCTGTGCGGCAACCAGCGCCGCCTCATATCCGCCGGGTCCGCCACCAATGATCACGATCCGAGTCACGTACCCCATTGTCCCGCACGCGCCAAGTGATCACTTACGGGGGCCACGACTGTCTCCCGTACCCTCTTGACCATGTCGCTCTACGCCGCGTACGCCGGCAACCTCGACGCCCGGCTCATGACGCGCCGCGCCCCGCATTCCCCCCTGCGCGGCACCGGCTGGCTCAGCGGCTGGCGGCTCACGTTCGGCGGCGAGCAGATGGGCTGGGAGGGCGCACTCGCCACCCTCGTCGAGGACCCCCTGCACCAGGTCTTCGTCGGCCTCTACGACATCGCCCCGGTCGACGAGGACTCCATGGACCGCTGGGAGGGCGTGCCGCTCGGCATCTACCGCCGGGCCCTCGTGCGGGTCGACACGCTCGACGGCGACAGTTCCGCGTGGGTCTACGTCCTCAACGACTACGAGGGCGGTCTGCCGTCCGCCCGGTACCTCGGCGAGATCGCGGACGCGGCGGAGTCGGCGGGGGCGCCGCATGACTACGTGATGGAGCTGCGGAAGCGGCCGTGTTGAGGTGGCGTTCGGCGGGGTTGAGGTGGCGTTCGGCGGGCTGACGGCCACGCAGAACGCCGGGGGTGGGGTGGCGGACGGCTTCCGTTTCGCCTCTGTGGGACGGCGGGGCTCGGTCCCGGACGGCCACCCTTTCGCCTCCGTAAGACGCCGGGGCTCGGTGCGCCGGACGGGTACCGACTTTCCCCTTTTTTTGGCGGCTCGGTTCGCCTCCGCTGCGCTCAGTCACTGTCGACAGTCGATCGTGCTCGCCCGCTCGTTCCTCGCGGACTGCGCGCGTTCTCCTTTTCGACAGCGACCGCTCCGCTTCGGCTCACTCGCCGACGGGGCACCGGAGGGCCATGGGGAGGGACATGCGGGAGGAACACGGGGAGGGACATGGGGAAGGGGCGTGGGGAGGAACACGGGGAGGGACGGGGGGAAGGGAGACGGGGAGGGGCGTGGGGAGGAACACAGGCAGGGACGTGGGGAAGGGAGACGGGGAGGGGTATGGGGACCGTGCCCAGGGGGCGTCAACGGTGGGATCCTCCGAAAAACAGGTGCGGTCTACATAGGACGTCTACGCGCGTAGGCCGTTAGCCGTTACGCTCGTCCACGTGAACTCCCTCCCTTCCTCCGACATCACCGGCGGCCCGCAGGCCGACCCGCACGCGGCCGCAGAGGCGGCGGCGGCGCGACTGCGCGAGTTGACCGGTGCAGAGACCCACGATGTGGCCCTGGTTATGGGCTCCGGGTGGGTTCCCGCCGCCGATGAGCTCGGGGCGGCCGAGCACGAATTTTCCATCACCGATCTGCCGGGCTTCCCGGCCCCCGCGGTGGCCGGGCATGCCGGCAAGGTGCGCTCGGTGCGGATCGGCGGCGTGCGTGCGCTGATCTTCCTGGGGCGCAATCACCTGTACGAGGGCAAGGGCGTGGCGACTGTCGTGCACGGGGTGCGTACGGCCGTCGCGGCCGGTTGCAAGACCATCGTGCTGACCAACGGCTGCGGCGGGCTGCGGGTGGGTATGCGCCCGGGGCAGCCGGTGCTGATCAGCGACCACATCAACCTCACCGCGACGTCGCCCATCGTCGGGGCGAACTTCGTGGACCTCACCGACCTCTACTCCCCCCGGCTGCGCGCGCTGTGCAAGGAGGTCGACGAGACCCTCGAAGAGGGGGTGTACGTGCAGTTCCCCGGCCCGCACTACGAGACGCCGGCGGAGATCGGGATGGTCCGGGCGATCGGCGGCGACCTGGTGGGCATGTCGACCACGCTGGAGGCCATCGCCGCACGGGAGGCCGGCGCCGAGGTGCTCGGGATCTCGCTGGTCACGAACCTCGCCGCCGGGATGACGGGCGAGCCGCTCAACCACGAAGAGGTGCTGGAGGCCGGCCGTGACTCGGCGGCCCGTATGGGTTCCCTCCTCGCGCAGGTGCTGAACCGGCTCTGACCGCGGAAGGTCCCGGCCGGTTGCCATGCGCCCCGGCCGGGTACCGGTCCGGCACGGAATCAGCAGAACCGCCCCTCCCCCCACAACCCGCACACACCGCAGGAGCATGACGTGGCAAGCGAGACCACCGACCTCGTCCGGCAGGCGCGCACCTGGCTGGCCGAGGACCCGGACCCGGACACCCGGGGCGAGCTGGAGGCGGTGCTGACCGCCGCCGAGGCCGGCGACGAGGCCGCCTCGGCGGACCTGGCCGACCGCTTCGCCGGGACCCTGCAGTTCGGCACCGCCGGTCTGCGGGGCGAGATCGGCGCCGGGCCGATGCGGATGAACCGCTCGGTGGTGATCCGGGCGGCGGCGGGCCTGGCGGCTTACCTGAAGGCGCAGGGCGGCACCGGCGGCCTGGTCGTCATCGGCTACGACGCCCGCCACAAGTCGTACGACTTCGCCCGCGACACCGCCGCCGTCATGGTCGGCGCGGGGCTGCGCGCGGCTGTCCTCCCCCGCCCGCTGCCGACCCCGGTCCTGGCGTTCGCCATCCGGCACCTGGGCGCGGCGGCCGGTGTCATGGTCACCGCGAGCCACAATCCGCCACAGGACAACGGCTACAAGGTCTACCTCGGCGACGGCTCCCAGATCGTGCCGCCCGCCGACGCCGACATCGCCGCCGAGATCGCCGCGGTCGGCTCCCTGGCCGACGTACCGCTGGCCACCGAGGGCTGGGACACCCTCGACGACGCCGTCACCGAGGCCTACCTCGCCCGCACCGCCTCCGTCGTGGACAAGCACTCCCCGCGCAACGTCTCCGTCGTCTACACGCCCCTGCACGGCGTCGGCCACGAGGTGCTGACGGCCGCCTTCACCCGGGCCGGCTTCCCGTCACCCACGGTCGTCCCGGAGCAGGCCGACCCGGACCCGGACTTCCCCACCGTCGCCTTCCCCAACCCGGAAGAGCCCGGCGCGATGGACCTGGCATTCAAAACAGCCCAATCCATCCACCCCGACATCGTCATCGCCAACGACCCCGACGCCGACCGCTGCGCCGTCGCCGTCCCCGACCCCGCCGCACCCGCCGGCTGGCGCATGCTGCGCGGCGACGAGGTCGGCGCCCTCCTGGCCACCGCCCTGGTCCACAAGCGCGCCAGCGGCACCTTCGCGGCCAGCATCGTCTCCTCGTCCCTCCTCTCCCGCATCGCCGCCGCCGCGGGTCTGGACTACGCCGACACCCTCACCGGCTTCAAGTGGATCGCCCGCGTCCACAACCTCCGCTACGGCTACGAAGAGGCCCTGGGCTACTGCGTCGACCCCGACGGCGTCCGCGACAAGGACGGCATCAGCGCCGCCCTCGCCGTCGCCGAACTCACCGCCGAGCTCAAGCAGCACGGCCGCACCCTCACCGACCTCCTCGACGACATCGCCCTCCAGCACGGCCTCCACGCCACCGACCAGCTCTCGGTCCGCGTCGCCGACCTCTCCCTCATCACCGACGCCATGACCCGCCTCCGCGAGGCGTCCCCCACCGCCCTCGCCGGTCTCACGGTCACCTCCGCCGAAGACCTCACCAAGGGCACCGAGGAACTTCCCCCCACCGACGGCCTCCGCTACCACCTCGCCGGCAACCCCACCTCCGGCGTCGCCTCCGCCCGCGTCATCGTCCGCCCCAGCGGCACCGAGCCCAAGCTCAAGTGCTACCTCGAAGTCGTCATCCCCGTCCCCGCCGCCGACGACCTCACCTCCGCCCGCGCCCGCGCCGGCGCGGTCCTGGCTGCCCTGAAGTCCGATCTCTCGGAGGCGGCGGGCATCTGACCGCCACAGCGGCGCATACCGCGGTATGCTAAGCGCCATGGCTGACACGACGCGCATCACAGTCACCCTCCCGACCGAGCAGGTCGCAGAGCTGAAGAAGCTCACCGACAACGTCTCCGGCTATGTGGCCGAGGCGGTGGCCCGTCAGATAAGGCACCACCTCCTCGGCGAGGATCTGCGGCGCTACCAGGAGGAGCACGGGGCTTTCACCGAAGAGGAGATGGCCGAGGCTCACGCCCGGATCTTCGGTACCGGCGACGCGCACGGCCCAGCGAGTGCGGCTTGAGCACGGACATCGAATCCGTCGTCCTCGATTCCGAGGGACTGTCCGCGTGGATCGCACAGGATCGCAAGGTGCTGGCGATGATCCACGCGTTCCACCGTTCCGGTGCAGATCTCGTCGTCAGCGCCAACACCATTGTCGAGGTCAGCCACTCCCGGGTCGACCTGGCTCGACTGGAATGGTCGCTGTCCCGCGTGAAGGTCGAGCCGGTGACCGAGCGCGCCGCCAAGGCAGCGGCACAGCTCCTCAAGGCCGCCGGACTGCACGGACACAAGTACGCCATCGACGCGACCGTCGCCGAAGCCGCCCTCCGCCAGCCGGGGCCGGTCGCCATACTCACGTCCGACATCGATGACATGGTCCGACTGTGCGGCCATCGCCTCCGGCTGATCAGCATCTGAACACCGCCGAAGAACCGGGAAGGAGTCGGGGGACTTGTTGCCGCCGATGATCACCGATGCCGGCGCCGGGCCCCTGCACGCACCGCAGGGGCCCGGCGCCTTTGAACAACAGGGGTCTCAGAAGACGAACGGCCCCGGACCCTGAACGGTGGTGGCCTGGCAGGTCACGGCGATGCCCAGGTAGACGATCTGAAGCGAGTACGCGTCACCCGTCGCCAGGTACGAGTCGAGGCTGTCGCCCGAGGCCACCGTGCCCGTCAGGGGGCCGACCTCAATGGGATCACCGGCAGCCATCGCCGGGTTCGCGGTGCCGGTGAAGTGTGTCTGGGTGCTGCCGCCGTTGAGGGTGAGCAGCAGATCCGCGCTGAGCGCGTCCGCCCCGATCGCGATCGGCGCGGTGACCGACGACGTGAGCGTGATGGTGGCCGTGGTGCCGTCCTGCGTGGCGGCGAGCTGGGCGGTGCCCCCGCCCCACGTACCGCAGTCGTACGTGGCCGAGGCCGTGTCGGGAGTCACCGCCACAGCGGCGCTCGGCGCGAGCGCCAGGAGCGCAGCCGCGCCGATAGCCGTGAGGCCGATGCCTAACTTGGTCTTCATGGGAGATCCCTTCGCTGACGACCCGTCGGATAAGGCAGCGCTCATTGATGCGCGGGGATCTACGGAGAGCAAGAGAGGCGCGTACCGGACCGTACAATTCCGGCCACCAGACGCCCAGGGCGCCGGACCGCAAAAGAACGCACCGGGAGGGGCCGGGGTCGCAGGGGTGGGGTCCTGGACACTCCGCATATTTGTGTGCGGCATGCCGGGTGAGGCAACGAACCGACCCGTCACGCACGTAAATATGTCGGTCCAGGGCCCCGCCCCGGAGGCCCCGGACCCGTCACCCGACCGCGAGCACAACCGCCACCGCAACCCGCAAGGGATCGGCGCAGGGCCCGCCCCCCGAAGGCCCCGGACCCGTCACCCGACCGCGAGCAGAATCCCGAGCACAACCGCACCCACCACCGCAGGCCCGATCACCTCGTAGGCCCAGCGCACGCTGACCTCGCCCTGCCCGGCCTCACTGCCCGCATGGCGATCCCGCAGCTCCCGGATCTCGTCGACCGCCTGGTCCGACCAAGCCCGCGCCGGGTCACTCCCACCCACCGACACGTCGGCCCGCGCGGAGCGCCGCGCGGCGCGCTTGCGGGCCCGCAGGGACACCGGGATGGCCCAGACCTGATACTTCCGGCCGCCGGCGAACAGCTCGGTGGAGTAGCCGGAGCGGATGTCCTCGACGGCACCCCAGGGCGCGGTGATCGTACGGAACGGATTGCGCACCCGCAGCCGCTCGTCGCCCGCGAAGACGACAGGGCGCAGCGTGAACGCGACAACGAGCGGCACGGCGAGCAGGAGCCCGGCCAGGGCGATCCAGGGCGTGCGGCCGTGGCCGCCGAAGACCGCGTCGCCGCCCAGCCACAGGCCGAGGGCGAGCACGAGCACGCCCCCGGCGATCCCGGCGGCCGACCGGTAGGAGCGGTCGGCGTACGGCGCGGACTTCTCTGAGCTCGTCATGGGCCGATTGTGCCTGAAGCCCACGCGGCAGCCATTCCCCACCCACCCCCTGCCGAGCCGCGCGGCTACCCTGGGAGGCCAGCGCAAAGGTTGCGGTCCCGTATCGGCTCCCCTGCCGGCCACCGCCCTAGTGACAGTCGCTACGCGCGTAGATATGCTGCTCTGGTGACCATGCCCCTCACTGTTCCCGCTCACGGCCCCGAAGCCGCGGCCCGGCTGGCGTCCATGTCGGACGTGACCGCCTCCGACGGCTCGCTGCGCCGCTTCCTGCACGGACTGCCCGGCGTCGACGCGGTCGGCCTCGAGGGCCGCGCCGCCACGCTCGGCACCCGATCGATCAAGACGACGGCGAAGGCGTACGCCATCGACCTGGCGATCTCGATGATCGACCTGACCACGCTCGAAGGCGCGGACACCCCGGGCAAGGTCCGGGCGCTGTGCGCCAAGGGCGTCCACCCCGACCCGCTGGACCGTACGACCCCCAAGGTCGCCGCGATCTGCGTCTACCCCGACATGGTGAAGGTCGCCAAGGAGTCCCTCGGCGACTCCGGGGTCAAGGTCGCCTCCGTCGCCACCGCCTTCCCGGCCGGCCGCGCCGCGCTGCCCGTCAAGCTGGCCGACGTGGCCGACGCAGTGGCAGCCGGGGCGGACGAGGTCGACATGGTCATCGACCGCGGCGCCTTCCTGGCGGGCCACTACCTGAAGGTCTACGACGAGATCCGCGCCGTGAAGCAAGCCTGCGTCCGCCCCGACGGAACCTCCGCCCACCTCAAGGTGATCTTCGAGACCGGCGAGCTGTCGACGTACGACAACATCCGCCGCGCCTCCTGGCTGGGCATGCTCGCGGGCGCCGACTTCATCAAGACCTCGACGGGCAAGGTGGCCGTCAACGCGACACCGCCCAACACGCTCATCCTCCTCGAAGCGGTCCGCGACTTCCGCGAAGCGGTCGGCGTCCAGGTCGGGGTCAAGCCCGCCGGCGGCATCCGCACCACCAAGGACGCGATCAAGTTCCTGGTCCTGGTCAACGAGACGGTCGGCGAGGACTGGCTGAGCAACGACTGGTTCCGCTTCGGCGCGTCCAGTCTGCTCAACGACCTGCTGATGCAGCGCCAGAAGCTGAGCACCGGCCGTTACTCCGGTCCCGACTACGTGACGGTGGACTGATCACGATGACGACATTCGACTACGCACCCGCGCCCGAGTCCCGGGCGGTCGTCGACATCGCCCCCTCCTACGGGCTCTTCATCGACGGCGAGTTCACCGAAGCGGCCGACGGCAAGGTCTTCAAGACTGTCAGCCCGTCCTCCGAAGAGGTCCTCTCCGAGGTCGCCCAGGCCGGCGAGGCCGACGTGGACCGGGCCGTGAAGGCCGCCCGCAAGGCGTTCACCACCTGGTCGGCGATCCCCGGCGCCGAGCGCGCCAAGTACCTCTTCCGGATCGCGCGCATCATCCAGGAGCGCTCCCGCGAGCTGGCCGTCCTCGAAACCCTCGACAACGGCAAGCCGATCCGCGAGACCCGCGACGCCGACCTCCCCCTCGTCGCGGCGCACTTCTTCTACTACGCCGGCTGGGCCGACAAGCTCGACCACGCGGGCTACGGCGCGAACCCGAGGCCCCTGGGCGTGGCCGGCCAGGTCATCCCCTGGAACTTCCCGCTCCTCATGCTCGCCTGGAAGATCGCCCCGGCCCTCGCCACCGGCAACACGGTCGTCCTCAAGCCCGCCGAGACGACCCCCCTGTCCGCCCTCTTCTTCGCGGACATCTGCCGCCAGGCCGGCCTGCCCAAGGGCGTCGTCAACATCCTTCCCGGCTACGGGGACGCCGGCGCCGCACTCGTCGCCCACCCGGACGTCGACAAGGTCGCCTTCACCGGATCGACCGCCGTCGGCAAGGCCATCGCGCGCAGCATCGCCGGTACGCACAAGAAGGTCACCCTGGAGCTGGGCGGCAAGGGCGCGAACATCGTCTTCGACGACGCGCCCATCGACCAGGCCGTCGAGGGCATCGTCAACGGCATCTTCTTCAACCAGGGCCAGGTCTGCTGCGCCGGCTCCCGCCTGCTCCTCCAGGAGTCGGTCGCGGACGAGGTGCTGGACTCCCTGAAGCGCCGCCTGTCGACCCTCCGGATCGGCGACCCGCTCGACAAGAACACCGACGTCGGCGCCATCAACTCCGCCGAGCAGCTGGCCCGTATCACCGCCCTCGCCGACAGCGGCGAAGCGGAGGGCGCCGAGCGCTGGTCCCCGGCGTGCGAACTCCCGTCGTCCGGCTACTGGTTCGCCCCGACGCTCTTCACCGGCGTCACGCAGGCGCACCGGATCGCCCGCGAGGAGATCTTCGGCCCGGTGCTGTCGGTGCTCACCTTCCGTACGCCCGCCGAGGCCGTGGAGAAGGCGAACAACAGCCAGTACGGCCTGTCGGCCGGCATCTGGACGGAGAAGGGCTCGCGCATCCTGTCGGTCGCGAACCAGCTCCGCGCGGGTGTGGTGTGGGCCAACACGTTCAACAAGTTCGACCCGACCTCGCCCTTCGGCGGCTACAAGGAGTCGGGCTTCGGCCGCGAGGGCGGCCGCCACGGTCTGGAGGCGTACCTCGCCGGAGCAGCCGAGCCGTCGAACGAGCGCAGCGAGCGAGAGGGTGAGCGCGACCGATGAAGGTGTCCGAGTCCGACAAGGCAGCGCGGCTGTCCGTCTTCAAGACCTACAAGCTGTTCGTCGGGGGCAGGTTCCCCCGCAGCGAGAGCGGGCGGGTGTACGAGGTGACCGACTCCAAGGGCCGCTGGCTCGCCAACGCGCCGCAGTCCTCCCGCAAGGACGCGCGTGACGCGGTCGTCGCCGCCCGCAAGGCCTTTGCCGGGTGGTCGGGCGCGACCGCGTACAACCGGGGCCAGATCCTCTACCGCGTCGCCGAGATGCTGGAGGGCCGCCGGGACCAGTTCGTACGGGAAGTGGCCGACGCGGAGGGGCTGTCCAAGTCCAAGGCCGCCGCGGTCGTCGACGCGGCGATCGACCGCTGGGTCTGGTACGCGGGCTGGACCGACAAGATCGCCCAGATCGTCGGCGGCGCGAACCCGGTCGCCGGGCCGTACTTCAACCTCTCCTCCCCCGAGCCGACCGGCGTCGTGGCGGTGCTGGCCCCGCAGGAGTCCTCGTTCCTCGGCCTGGTCTCGGTCATCGCCCCGGTGATCGCGACCGGCAACACGGCGGTCGTCGTGACGAGCGAGGCCGCGCCGCTGCCCGCGCTGTCCCTGGGCGAGGTGCTGGCCACGTCCGACCTGCCCGGCGGCGTCGTCAACCTGCTGTCCGGTCGTACGGCGGAGATCGCGACGCCGCTCGCCGCCCACCAGGACGTCAACGCGATCGACCTGGCCGGTGCCGAGGAAGTGCTGGCCAAGGAACTCGAGATCGCGGCCGCCGACAACCTCAAGCGCGTCCGCCGTCCACAGCCTGTGGACTGGGCCGCGGACCCCGGCACGGAGCGCCTCACGTCCTTCCTCGAGACCAAGACCGTCTGGCACCCAGCCGGCGGCAGCGGCGCGTCAGGCTCGTCGTACTGACGCCTTACGGCGGGTTGTGGGAGAACGTCCCACAACCCCGCGGCGTCAGCCCGCCTGCAGCTTCTTCACCGTGTTGCCGATGAGCGGGAGCTCGGAGACGGAGCGGCTGTCGGCGAGGGGGCCGGTGACCATGGCGGTGGAGACGGGCTTGAAGTCGGCGACCTGGGAGCCGAGGGAGTTGTCCAGGGGGTTGACGCCTGTGTGGGCCAGGGGGTTGATCGGCAGGTACTTGACCGTGCCGACGACAGCCTGGCCCGCCTGGTGACTGCCGGCGGCGGCGGCCTTGAGGTCGTTGGCGTCGTTCGCCGCGTGGGCGGTCGCCACGCCGGCCGAGGCGAGGGCGGCGGCCACGGAGGTCACGGTCACGGCCGCGCGCAGCGCGGCGCGGGTACGGTTCGGCATCGGGGCACCTGGTCTCGTAGCGCGACAATACGGATACGTACGGTATTTGGTTGAACGTCACGCGTCCAAAGCATGTCCGGGATGCTCACTCGGGTGGCCCAATGCGCCACACTGATATCCCGTGAGCCCCAGCCATCCTGCCGCCGCCCGCGTCATCCTGCTGACCGGACCCTCGGGTTCCGGAAAGTCCTCCCTCGCCGCCCGTACGGGGCTGCCGATCCTCCGCCTGGACGACTTCTACAAGGAGGGCGACGACCCGACCCTCCCGCTCCTCCCCAACGGGATCGGGACGGACTGGGACTCGCCGCTGTCGTGGAACGCGGACGCCGCCCTGGCCGCCGTCGCCGAGCTGTGCGCGACGGGGAGAACCTCCGTGCCGGTGTACGACATCTCGACCAGCTCGATCACCGGCCGGGCGCCGGTGGACCTCGGCGGGGCCCCGCTGTTCATCGCGGAGGGGATCTTCGCGGCGGACATCGTGGCGCGCTGCGCCGGGTTCGGGCTGCTGGCGGACGCGATCTGCCTGAGCCGGGGCGCGGTGACGACGGCCCGGCGGCGTTTCGTACGTGACCTGCGTGAAGGCCGGAAGTCGGTGCCGTTCCTGCTGCGCAGGGGCTGGATGCTGATGCGGGCGGAACGCGGGATCGTGGCGCGGCACGCGGCGTTCGGGGCGCATGTGTGCGGCAGGGCCGAGGCGCTGGAGCGGATCCGGGGCGTGGACCGCCGGCCCGTTGACGTAGAGGCGCCGGTGGCGACGTGAAAAAGCGGTAGGACCGCACAGACCCCCCGGCCGTACGGTCCTACCTCCCCCACCCCCGTGCTCTCCCCGTATCCCCCCGGATCAGGCGACGAGTTCGCCGAAGGCCATGTCCTCCGCGCCCTCGCCGAAGCTGAGCGACTCGTCCTCGCGCAGCCGGCGCAGCGAGCGCCAGATGCTGCTCTTGACCGTGCCGACGCTGATGCCGAGGATGTCGGCGATCTCCGGGTCGGTGCGGCCCTCGTAGTAGCGGAGCACCAGCATGGTGCGCTGGGTCTCGGGGAGCTTGGCGAGCGCCTGCCAGAGCACGGCGCGCAGCTCGGTGCCGCGCATCGCGTCGGACTCGGTCGATGTAACGGGCTCGGGCAGCTCGTCGGTCGGGTATTCGTTGAGCTTGCGGCGCCGCCAGGCGCTGATGTGCAGGTTGGTCATGGTGCGGCGCAGGTAGCCGCCGACGGCGGCCTTGTCGCTGATCCGGTCCCAGGCGCGGTACGTGGAGAAGAGCGCGCTCTGCAGCAGGTCCTCGGCCTCGTATCGGTCACCGGTCAGGTGGTAGGCGGTGGCGTACAGGGAGGCGCGGCGTTCCTGGACGTAGGCGGTGAAGTCCGCCTCCGCCGAGGTGGTCTGCCGTTCCCCCGTGACCTCCCTGTACGCGGATCCCCCGTTGGATCCCCCGGTTGTTCCCCCGTCGGTCCCCCCGTGACCGCCCTCGATCGCCGTCATGTACGGCGCTCGGGTGCGGATCACCTGACGTCCGGTGCCACGAACGCACCCCCGTCCACTCGTGGCACCGGACAGCTCTGTGCTCCTGACCGACGCGTGCTGGCGCGGCTGAAGTACTGCGGTGGTCGTCGTGCTGTGCAGTGCGTTCATTTCGCGCCCCCGTCGGTGGAGCCTGCTTCGGTTTCGTACTGCCTGCCTTGCTGTGAGCAATAGACTGCCGCGCCAGTTTCATGGCCCTGTCCGCCGAGTGTCACAGCCCCGTCACAGCCGTCGGCGGTACCGCACGCGTGAGTACGTAGGAGAGAATGCGACCGTGCCTTTCCTGTTGCTGATCGAGGACGACGACGCGATCCGAGCCAGCCTCGAACTCGCCCTGTCGCGCCAGGGCCACCGTGTGGTGGCCGCGGCGTCGGGCGAGGACGGGCTGAAACTGCTGCGCGAGCAGCGGCCGGACCTGATCGTGCTGGACGTGATGCTGCCGGGCATCGACGGCTTCGAGGTGTGCCGCCGGATCCGGCGGACCGACCAGTTGCCGATCATCCTGCTCACGGCGCGAAGCGATGACATCGACGTGGTCGTCGGGCTGGAGTCCGGTGCCGACGACTATGTGCTCAAGCCGGTGCAGCCGCGCGTGCTGGACGCCCGGATCCGGGCCGTGCTGCGGCGAGGCGAGCGGGACAGCTCGGACTCGGCGGCCTTCGGCAGCATCGTGATCGACCGGTCGGCGATGACCGTGACGAAGAACGGCGAGGATCTCCAGCTCACCCCGACCGAGCTGCGGCTGCTGCTGGAGCTGAGCCGCCGCCCCGGTCAGGCGCTGTCCCGGCAGCAGTTGCTGCGGCTGGTGTGGGAGCACGACTACCTCGGGGACTCGCGGCTCGTGGACGCCTGCGTACAGCGGCTGCGGGCGAAGATCGAGGACGTGCCGTCCTCGCCGACGCTGATCCGTACGGTGCGTGGCGTCGGGTACCGCCTGGACACGCCGCAGTGACCAAGGAGCACCATCACGACGAGCCGTCCGAGGCCGCCCGGCTGAACGGCTGGAAGTCCCGGCTGCTGCGGCTCACCAGCCTGCGGCTGCGCCTGGTGGCGGTGTTCGCCGCGGTCGCGCTGACCGCCGCCGTGTCCGCCTCCGGGATCGCGTACTGGCTCAACCGCGACGCCGTCCTGACCCGCGCCCAGAACGCGGCCCTCAACGACTTCCGCGACGCGATGTCCCGCACCGCGGGCTCGCTGTCGACGTCGGCGTCCTGCACGGACCTCGGCGAGGCGGCCGCCGACATAGCCAACAGCACGCAGAACTACCAGGTGCTGCTGATGGACACCCAGTGCGCCGGCAAGTCCCAGCCCGGCGGCTTCGCGGTCGCCGACGTCCCGGCGACGCTCCGCAAGGCCGTCGAGAAGAAGAACCCCAAGCCGAACGACCCGTCCGAGTACCACCTCTACTGGCAGCGGGTGAATCTGCACGGCCAGCCCTATCTGGTGGGCGGCGCCAAGATGATCGGCGGCGGGCCGACCGGCTACATGTTCAAGTCCCTCGAGGCCGAGCGCAAGGATCTCAACTCCCTCGCCTGGTCGCTCGGCATCGCCACCGCGCTCGCCCTGATCGGCGCCGCGCTGCTCGCCCAGGCCGCCGCCTCCACGGTGCTGCGGCCCGTCCAGCGGCTCGGCGACGCCGCCCGCCGGCTCGGCGAGGGCAAGCTGGACACGCGGCTGCGGGTGTCGGGCACCGATGAGCTGGCGGATCTGTCCCGGACCTTCAACCACACCGCCGAGCGCCTGGAGCAGCGGGTCGAGGAGCTGAGCGCCCGGGAGTCGGCCAGCCGCCGCTTTGTCGCCGACATGTCGCACGAGCTGCGTACGCCGCTGACCGCGATCACCGCCGTCGCCGAGGTGCTGGAGGACGAGGCGGAGTCGTTCGACCCGCTGATCGCTCCCGCCGTACGGCTGGTGGTCTCCGAGACCCGGCGGCTGAACGAGCTGGTGGAGAACCTGATGGAGGTCACCCGCTTCGACGCGGGCACCGCCAAGCTGGTCTCCGACGAGGTCGATGTCGCCGACCAGGTGACCGCCTGCATGGACGCCCGCGCATGGCTGGACTCCGTGGAGTTGGACGCGCCGCGCGGCATCTTCGTACGCCTGGACCCGCGCCGCCTGGACGTCATCCTGGCCAACCTGATCGGCAACGCCCTCAAGCACGGCGGCTCCCCGGTGCGGGTCAAGGTCCGGCAGGTCGGCGAGGAGCTGGTGATCGAGGTCGCGGACAACGGCCCGGGCATCCCCGAGGACGTCCTGCCGCATGTCTTCGACCGCTTCTACAAGGCGGACGCCTCGCGCGCCCGCTCCGAGGGCAGCGGGCTGGGCCTGTCCATCGCGCTGGAGAACGCGCACATCCACGGCGGCGGGATCACCGCCGCCAACCTGCCGGGCGGCGGGGCCGTGTTCACCCTGCGGCTGCCCATGCCCAAGGAAGCGCCCCTGGAAGGGAGCGAGAACGAGTGAGTACCGCCCGTCGGCGGGTCGCCGCCGCGCTGGGGGCGGTCCTCACGGTGACCGCCGCCGCGTCCGCGTGCGGCATCCGCGCCACGTCCGTACCGGTGGACGCCGGGGCCGCGCCGTCCCGCGTGTCGTGTACGGCCCCGAGCGCCTCGGCGTCGGCCGGCACCTCGGCCGACTCCGTACGGCTCTATCTCGTGTGCCGGGGCGCCCAGGTCAGCCCCGTGTGGCGGGCCGCGTCCGCCGCGTCCGCCGCCCCGATCACAGGGCGGCTCGCCACGGCGGACCGGCTGCTGGCCGAGCTGCAACGCGAACCCGGCCCGGACGAGTCCTCGGCCGGCTTCGCCACCGCCGTGCCCGACGACCTGAAGCTCATCGCAGCGCGCCGCACCGACCCGGCGGACGCCCTGCGGCTGAGCATCCCGCTGGACGAGCTCCCGCCGTTCGCCCTCGCGCAACTGGTGTGCACCTTCGCCGGTACGGCGGCGGGCTCCACGGACGGCACCGTCGTACTCGGCGGACTGGGCTCCGCAGCCCCGCACCGCTACGGCTGCACCGAGGACCTGCGGGCCAATGCCACGCGGACTGCGGGAACCGCTGTGTGATGACCTGCGTCCTTGCAGGCGTGCGGCGCGACGGCTCTCTCCCCAAAGTGCGCGCGGCGGGCCTGGTTCTCGCTGCGGCGTACCTGGCACTCATCGGGTGGCTGATGCTGCGTCCCCAGTACGTCGCCTGGGTCGACGCCCCCAATCTGCGACCGCTCGCCACCATCCGCGCCGACCTCGCCCAGCCCGACCCCCTGCTGGCCGCCCGACGCCTCGGCGCCGGGCTCGCCCTCCTGGCCCCGCTCGGCGTGCTGCTCCCGATGGCCGGCGGTCGCGTCGTCGTCTCGGGGCTCGGCTCCTTCGCCCGTACCGTCTTCGCGGGACTGATGGTCTCCCTCGCCGTGGAGTTCCTCCAGACCGGCGTCCCCGGGCAGATCTTCGACGTCGACGCCCTGCTCCTCAACACCGTCGGCGTCGCGCTGGCCTACCTCGCCGTGGTCCCCGCCGTGCGTCACCGGCTACGCCGCCGCGCCGGGGTGCCGCATCGGCGGTCTCAGGGGCCCACCCCGACGATTCCCAGGGTCGGCGTCGCCCCGTAGAGCGACGATTCGCCCCCTATGGGCTCGTAGCGTGGAGTCATCAGCCGAACCGCTGAACCATCCACGAAGGAGCCTCCCATGTCCGCACTGGTCCGCCCCCGTAACGGCCGGATGATCGCCGGGGTATGCGCCGGGCTTGCCGACCGGTTCGGCACGTCCGCGATGACGATGCGAGTGATCTTCGTACTGTCGTGCCTCCTGCCGGGGCCGCAGTTCCTGGTGTATCTCGCGCTCTGGGTGCTGCTGCCCTCGGAGAAGAGCGCGGGCTACGCCGTCTGACCGTACGGAAGCGGGCCGCGCCCTGTGACAGGGTGCGGCCCGCTTTCGCTTGCGTACGGGGGGTGGTGTCAGCCGCCCAGCGGCAGGGCGCCGGCCAGCGGCAGCGCGCCGGTGGGGAGGCCACCGAGGAGGGTGCCGAGGCCCCGGGGGGTGTCCATGACGCCGGGGACGACGTGGGCGGTCTTGGTGGGCAGCGCCTGCGAGACCTGGCCCAGCGGCAGGGCCTTGGCGATGTCGGCGGCCGGCACGGCCACCGGAAGCGCCGGCAGCGCCGGAATCGCGCTCTCGGACGGGGCGGCGGAGGCCGAGCCGGCGGCGGCGCCGGCGAAGGCGATGCCGAGCGCGGCGACACCGAGGGTCTTGACGGTTCCGGTCTTCATGGTTGCGGTCCTCGCGATGGGGGATGGTGCTTGGTGCGGCGCGCGATGACAGGATGTGACCACGCGACTTCGGAACGTATCGACGATGGCGCGACCCGCGCAACTGGACGCGCGCAGCCACTTTCCGCCGTCATCGCCCGCATTCCGGGCCGCGCCGCCGACCCCGGGCCGCCGCCGCTAGGCCTCGGCCGGGCCGGACCCCCTGGCCACAGGGGGTGTTGGGAGGGTCTGCCGGAAGAGCCACTCGGCCTTCAGCTCGGAGTAGCCGGGCTTGATCACGTCGTTGATCATCGCAAGACGTTCGTCGAAAGGGATGAACGCTGATTTCATCGCATTGACCGTAAACCACTGCAGGTCGTCGAGGGTGTAGCCGAACGCCTCGACCAGCCGCTCGCATTCGTGGCTCATGCTCGTGCCGCTCATCAGCCGGTTGTCGGTGTTGATGGTGACCCGGAAGTGCAGCCGCCGCAGCAGCCCGATGGGGTGTTGTGCGTACGAAGAGGCCGCGCCGGTCTGCAGGTTGGAGGTCGGGCACATCTCCAGCGGCACGCGCTTGTCGCGTACGTAGGAGGCGAGCCGGCCGAGCTTGACCGAGCCGTCGTCGGCGACGTGGATGTCGTCGATGATGCGGACGCCGTGCCCGAGGCGGTCGGCGCCGCACCACTGGAGCGCCTGCCAGATGGAGGGCAGGCCGAAGGCCTCGCCGGCGTGGATGGTGAAGTGGTTGTTCTCGCGCTTGAGGTACTCGAAGGCGTCGAGGTGGCGGGTGGGCGGGAAGCCCGCCTCGGCGCCGGCGATGTCGAACCCGACGACGCCCAGGTCACGGTAGCGGTTGGCGAGTTCGGCGATCTCCTGGGAGCGGGCGGCGTGCCGCATCGCGGTGAGCAGCGCGCCGACGCGGATGCGGTTGCCGTCCTCGTGGGCGCGGCGCTCGCCCTCGCGGAAGCCCTCGTTGACGGCCTCGATGACCTCTTCCAGGGAGAGCCCGGCTTCGAGGTGCTGCTCGGGCGCGTACCGGATCTCGGCGTAGACGACGCCGTCGGCGGCCAGGTCCTCGGCGCACTCGGCGGCGACCCGGACGAGTGCCGAACGGGTCTGCATGACGCCGACGGTGTGGGAGAACGTCTCCAGGTAGCGTTCGAGTGAGCCGGAGTCGGCGGACTGCCGGAACCAGGCGCCGAGCCGGGCCGGATCGGTCTCGGGCAGGGCGGAGTAGCCCGACTCGCGGGCGAGGTCGACGACGGTCCCCGGGCGGACGCCACCGTCGAGATGGTCGTGCAGCAGCACCTTCGGCGCACGGCGGATCTGGTCCGCGTCCGGGAGGCTGAGGCTTGAGCTCGTCATTACCGCACGATAGCGCCTACGGGGCCTACGCGCGTAGATCTTCGGGGCGATGCGGAAAATTGACCTGCTGGTCAGTTCGTGCACACCTGAATGTCTGCCATGGTTCTGCCATGGCTTCGCAAGCTTTGCCTGTGCGTGGTGCGCGGTTGGGCAGACAGATAACTCCGGGCCTGGTCCCGGCAGGACTGGTACCGGCAGCACGGCGGGAGTCGTACGAAACCGTGCGCGCCGCCGTGCTTCTGCTGCCGGGGGGCGATGCGCTGAGCACGCGCCGCCGTTCGCCGATGGCGGTGGCGGCGATGCTGCCGCTGGGCCGCAGGCTGATCCGCGCCGGACGGGACGAGGGGCTGGCGGCGCACGTCGTGCACTACCGCTTCCGGGGCTGGAACGGGGGCCACGCGCATCCCGCCGAGGACGCGTCCTGGGCGGTCGACGAGATCGTCCGGCGCTACGGCGACATACCGGTGTGCCTGGTCGGCATGGACATGGGCGCCCGGGCCGCGCTGCGGGCGGCGGGGCACCCGGCGGTCAGTTCCGTGGTGGCGATCGCCCCCTGGCTGCCGGCCGGCACCGAGCCGGACCCGGTGAAGCAGCTGATCGGGCGCAGGGTCCTGATGGTGCACGGCACCAACGACCACGACACCGACCCCGAATTGTCGTACCGGCTCGCCGAACGGGCCAAGAAGATCAATCGCGACGTCTGCCGCTTCGAGGTGCACTCCGACGGCCACCTGCTCCAGGAGCACCGCCCCGAAGTCGCCGCCCTCACCGCCGACTTCGTCCTCGGCACCCTTCTCGGCGGGGCCCTCGCCCGGCCCGTCGCCGACGCCCTGGCCGCTCCCCCGCCGCTGGGGCTGCGCATGCCGCTGGCGGTGGGCTTCGGGACCGTGCCTTCGTGACGTCCGCGCTCTCGTAACGTACGGCGTACGGCGACTGTCAGAGGCGGGCGAGAGGATTCTTCCAGGGCAGCTCCACCGGGAGGTGCCAGAATCCGGACCAGAGGATCGAGGTGCACCATGTGCTCCCATCAGCCTGCGTGTCCGTCAGCGGACGCGCCCGACCGCGAAGCGGCTCACGTCGTGTCAGCGCACTCCGAGCAGGGCTGGAGTCTGCTGTGCAACGGCATCGTGCTCTTCGAGGACACCGGGGAGATACTGCCGGACGGACGGATCGTCCGCCCGCGCCGCCCCACCGACACACTGGTCCCGGCCGCCGTCTGAGGCGTGCCCCCGGCCGTGAGGTGAGCCCGATGCAGCGTATCCAGATCAAGATCCGCAAGCCCAGGCCGACCACCCCCCGCGAACCCGACCTGCGGACGCCCTCCGGGCGCCCCATGCCGTACTGAGCGCCCCTCCTACGTCGCCGACAGGGTTACGCCGGCAGCAACTGCCCCCTGCGGCCGATCAGGAACTTCCTGAAGGCGGCAACGGGCGGCGTGTCCGGATGGCCCCCGAGCCAGGAGACGCCGATCTCGCGGACGGCGCGCGGCGCGGTGACGTTCAGCTCGGCCACGCCCGGCCTCGGCACCGTGGGCGGCGGCAGCAGGGCGACGCCCAGGCCCGCCGCCACCAGACCGCGCAGGGTCTCGGCCTCCTCGCCCTCGAAGGCGATCCTCGGGGTGAAGCCGGCCTCCGCGCAGAGGTCGTCGGTGATCCGGCGCAGCCCGTAGCCCGGTTCGAGGGTCACGAAGAGTTCGGTGGCGGCCTCGGCGAGCCGGACCCGCTTGCGGCCCGCCAGCCGGTGGCCTTCCGGGACGACGAGCCGCAGCCGCTGCTCGTCGAGGCGCCGGGTGACCAGATCCGGGGCGTCCGGCACCGGGGAGGTCAGGCACAGGTCCAGCTCACCCGCGCGCAGCCGCTCCAGCATCGCCTCGCCGTACCCCTGGACGAGGGTGAACTGCACGCGCGGATGGTCCACCCGGAAGGTCCGCAGCAGCCCCGGCACCGTCTCCGTACCCAGCGTGTGCAGAAAGCCGAAGGCCACCCGGCCGCCCTCCGGGTCCGCGTCGGCCCGCACCGATTCGGCCGACCGCTCCACCTCGGCCAGCGCCCGCTCCACGGACGCCAGGAAGCCGCGCCCGGCCGGGGTCAGCGACACCGTCCGGCCCTGGCGGGCGAACAGCGCGACGCCCAGGTCGAGTTCGAGCCGGACCATCGCCCGGCTCAGGGTCGACTGCGGCATGCCGAGCTGCTGCGCGGCCCGCGTCACATGCTCATGGCGGGCCACAGCGGCGAACTGCGCCAAGCGCGGCGCCAGCACGGTCGCCCAGGACTCGGGCTCCAGATCGGCGGCGGCTGAGATGTCTTTTCTGTCACTGCTTCGTGACAGTGATCGCTGTGAGCTGTGTTCATGCACCATGGGAACGATTATCCGCACTTTGTGCATTGGACGCATGAAAGGGGCAGGCCTAGTTTTGTGGCATGCCTCCTGCCGATACAGGGGCGTCCACCATGATCCGCGTGGGCGCCTCGACCTCGCCGTCCGAGCCGCCCCTGCCGCCCAAGCTGAGCCCCGGCGGCGCCGGCTACCGCCGCGCGCTGTACGCGCTCTTCGCCGCCGGCCTCGCCACCTTCGCCCTGCTCTACTCCACACAGGCGCTGCTCCCGGCGATCTCCGCCGGCCTCTCCCTCACCCCCGCCCAGGCCAGCCTCACCGTCTCCGCGGCCACCGCCGCGCTCGCGGTCGCGCTGCTGCCGATGAGCGCGCTGAGCGAGAAGTACGGGCGTACGGCGGTCATGACGGCCTCGGTCTTCAGCGCGGCGGGGCTGGCGCTGATCATCCCCTTCGCCCCGAACCTGACCTGGCTCGTCGTACTGCGGGCGGTCCAGGGCGTCGCCCTCGCCGGTCTCCCCGCCACCGCCATGGCCTACCTCGCGGAGGAGGTCCACCCCAAGGCGGTCGCCTCGGCCATCGGCCTCTACGTCGCCGGCAACAGCATCGGCGGCATGAGCTCCCGCATCCTCACCGGCGCCGTAGCCCAGTACGCGGGCTGGCGCGTCGCCCTGCTCGCCGTCGGCCTCATGGCCCTGGCCTGCGCCATCGCCTTCCGGATGCTCGCCCCCGCCACCCGCCATTTCCGCCCGGGCCCGGTCAACCCGGCCGCCCTGTGGCGTACGGTCACCTCGCACCTGGGCAACCCCCTGCTGCGGCGGCTGTACCTGATCGGGATGCTCTTCATGGCCGTCTTCGGCGCCGTCTACACGGTGCTCGGCTATCGGCTCGCCGCCGAGCCCTTCAGCCTCTCCCAGAGCGCGATCGGCCTCATCTTCCTGGTCTATCTCGTCGGCACGGCCGCCTCGGCCGGCTCCGGCCGGCTGCTCGCCCGCCTCGGCCGGCGCGGTGCGCTGTACGTCGCCGTCGCGCTGGCCACGGCCGGGCTGCTGCTCACCCTGTCCGGCTCCCTGCTGCTCATCCTCGCCGGGCTCGTCCTCATCACCGGCGGCTTCTTCACCGGCCACGCGATCGCCTCCGGCGCGGTCAGCCGCACCGCCACGGTCGGCCGCGCCCAGGCTTCCGCCCTCTACCTCACCGCCTACTACTTCGGCGCCAGCCTCGGCGGCACCGTGGGCGCCTCCGCCTACCACTCCGCCGGCTGGTCCGGCACCGTCGCCCTCGCCCTGGCCGCCGTTGTGTGCGTCGCCTGCATCACGCTCTACGGCACCCACCAGGCCAGGGCCTCCGTCCGGGCCGCGTAAGCCGGCCCCGGCGGCCCGGTTCCGATCCCTGACGCCGGGCTCGCACCGCTTCGCGGGCTTCGCACACATCCCGCCCATGTACCGCCCCGGCGGCCCGGTCGGGGGCCGCCGGGGCCGGGGCCTCCGGGGCCGGGGGTCCTGGATCGACATATTTACGTGCGTGACGGCCCCTCCGCTGCCTTGCCCGGCATGCCGCACACAAATATGCGGAGCATCCAGGACCCCCACCCCTCCGACCCCGACCCCTCCCGCCGTCGTCGGGCGGAGCACTACCCAACCGTGCCGCTGCGCGCGGCGACCGGTGCCTGTGATACCGCTCGGCGCACGGTCAGTGTCGGACCTGACTGCGAGCATCGACGCATGACCGCATGCGATGTGACGCTCCTTCACAATGACTGGCCGAAGAAGCGGCGTGATTACTTCGCGTCGCTGGAGGCCGACCCGCCGGACGGGTTCGAGGGACAGCTATCCCGGAATCACCGGATCGCGGGAGGCTGAGTTCACGCCATCGCAAGCGTCGTGGCGGATGTGGCCGCCCCGGCCGGTGTCCTGCTCCGCGCACCTATTGCTGATGGCCGCCCACCGGGCCGGCTCTCGACCGTGCCGACGCAAGCGAACGCGGGCCCAAGCAGCGATGCCGACCGCCGGACGCAAAGCTGACGGAGTCCGGCGCGGCCGCCCCGAAGCCGGCGAGAAAACGGGGCCACCGCCCGCAGTCGAGGACGAAACGGGAGGGCCGGGGTCGGAGGGGTGGGGGTTCTGGACGCTCCGCATATTTGTGTGCGGCATGCCGGGCAAGGCAACGGACGGACCCGTCACGCACGTAAATATGTCGGTCCAGGACCCCCAGCCCCGGAGGCCCCGGACCGGCACCAGGACCGGCGCCGTAAGCGGGTACGTCGGACCGAGTCCGGCGAAAAGGAACAGGCCCGGCGGGTGTCCGCCGGGCCTCTTCCCTCGTACGGGGAACCGCAGGTCAGGCGATACGGTCCAGCACGATGGGCTTCGCCGAGAACGCCGTACCCGCCGGGGAGATCTCGACGGCGCCCGCAAGCGCGGCCAGCGCGTAGTCGAACTTCTCCGGGGTGTCGGTGTGCAGCGTGAGCAAGGGCTGGCCGGCCGTAACCGACTCGCCCGGCTTGGCGTGGAGCTCGATGCCGGCGCCGGCCTGGACCGGGTCCTCCTTACGGGCCCGGCCGGCGCCGAGGCGCCAGGCGGAGACGCCGACGGCGTAGGCGTCGAGGCCGGTGAGGACACCGGACGCGGAGGCCGTGACGATGTGCTGCTCACGGGCCACCGGGAGGGCGGCGTCGGGGTCGCCGCCCTGGGCGGCGATCATCCGGCGCCAGACGTCCATCGCGGAGCCGTCGGCCAGAGCCTTGGCCGGGTCGGCGTCCTTGAGGCCCGCGGCGTCCAGCATTTCGCGGGCCAGGGCGAGGGTGATCTCGATGACGTCGGCCGGGCCGCCGCCCGCGAGGACCTCGACGGACTCGCGGACTTCCAGCGCGTTGCCTGCCGTCAGGCCCAGCGGCGTGGACATGTCCGTGAGAAGGGCGACCGTCTTGACGCCGTGGTCGGTGCCGAGCCCGACCATGGTCGACGCGAGCTCCCGCGCCTGCTCCAGGTTCTTCATGAAGGCGCCGGAGCCGACCTTGACGTCCAGGACAAGCGATCCCGTGCCCTCGGCGATCTTCTTGGACATGATCGAGGACGCGATGAGCGGGATGGCCTCGACCGTCGCCGTGACGTCCCGGAGTGCGTAGAGCTTCTTGTCGGCCGGGGCGAGCCCGTCGCCCGCCGCGCAGATAACGGCGCCGGTGTCGCGCAGGACGCCGATCATCTCGTCGTTCGACAGCAGGGCCCGCCAGCCGGGGATGGACTCGAGCTTGTCGAGCGTGCCGCCGGTGTGGCCCAGCCCGCGCCCGGAGAGCTGCGGGACAGCCGCGCCGCAGGCCGCGACGAGGGGCGCCAGCGGCAGGGTGATCTTGTCGCCGACGCCGCCGGTGGAGTGCTTGTCGGCGGTGGGGCGCGGCAGGGAGGAGAAGTCCATGCGCTCGCCGGAGGCGATCATCGCGGCGGTCCAGCGGGCGATCTCGGCGCGGTCCATGCCGTTGAGCAGGATGGCCATGGCCAGCGCCGACATCTGCTCGTCGGCGACCACGCCGCGCGTGTAGGCGTCGATGACCCAGTCGATCTGCTCGTCACTCAGACGGCCCCGGTCCCGCTTCGTACGGATGACGGAGATGGCGTCCATAGTGTCGCTAGCCATAGTTCGTTACGTTCCTAACGATTGATCAGGTCTTCGGGGCCGAACGCGTCCGGCAGGACGTCCCGCATGGTGCGCACCCCACCCGCCATGTCGACCAGGAGCTCGGGGCCCCCGTGCTCCCACAGCAGCTGGCGGCACCGGCCGCACGGCATGAGCAGATTGCCCGCGCGGTCGACGCAGGTGAAGGCGACCAGCCGGCCGCCCCCGGTGGCGTGCAGGGCGGACACGAGCCCGCACTCGGCGCACAGCCCGAGCCCGTAGCTGGCGTTCTCCACATTGCAGGCCGAGATGACGCGGCCGTCGTCGACCAGGGCCGCGACACCCACGGGGAATTCGGAGTACGGGACGTAGGCCCGGGACATGACATCCCGGGCCTGCGTCCGCAGCGCCTCCCAGTCGATCGAGGCGGCCTCGGCGGACTCAGCGGAGGAGGTCACTTGCCCTGGCCCTTTCGATAGCGCATGCCGTCAGCCTTGGGCATCCGCAGCCGTTGTGCCGACAGGGAGAGCACCAGCAGGGTGACGACGTACGGCGTGGCGCCGACGAAGTCGTCGGGGACCTGGTCCGTCATCAGGAACCAGACCAGCACCAGCCCGGCCATGACGGCGCTGATCACACCCTGGACGTACGACTTCTTCCACAGCTTCCACGCCGCCAGCGCGGCCAGCAGGACCACGAGCAGGAGCAGCAGCGCGTGGACGGTCGGGCCGCCGTTGCGCAGCTGCAGCGCGTCGGCGTAGCCGAAGAGCCCGGCGCCGGTGGCCAGGCCGCCGACCCGCCAGTTACCGAAGATCATCGCGGCGAGGCCGATGTAGCCACGGCCGCCGGTCTGGCCCTCGAGGTAGATGTGCGAGGGGACCATCGCCAGGAAGGCGCCGCCGAGGCCGGCGAGGCCGCCGGAGATGATCACGGCGATGTACTTGTAGAGGTAGACGTTGACGCCGAGCGATTCGGCGGCGATCGGGTTCTCGCCGCAGGAGCGCAGCCGCAGGCCGAAGGACGTCCGCCACAGCACGAAGAAGCTGCCGACGAAGAGCAGGGCGGCCAGGATCGTCAGCACCGACAGGTCGGTGACGAGGCCGCCGAGGATGCCGGCGAGGTCGGAGACGAAGAACCAGCCGTGCTGTTCGATGTCGTGCAGCCAGCTCGACAGACCCGGCACGGTGACCGTGGGCAGGCTGTCGATGGGCGGCGACTGCTTGGGGTTGCCGCCCTTGGTCGCGGCGTCGCCGGTGTTGAACCACAGCTTGGCGAGGTACTGCGTGATGCCCAACGCCAGGATGTTGATCGCCACACCGGAGACGATGTGGTCGACGCCGAAGGTGACGGTGGCGATGGCGTGGACCAGGCCGCCGAGCATGCCGCCGAGGATGCCGGTGAGGACACCGATCCAGGGGCTGCTCTGCCAGCCGGCCCAGGCACCGAAGAAGGTGCCGAGGATCATCATGCCCTCGAGGCCGATGTTGACCACGCCGGACCGCTCCGACCACAGGCCGGCCAGGCCCGCCAGGCCGATCGGCACGGCGAGGCCGAGTGCGGCGCTGATCTGGCCCTCGGCGGTGAGCTGGCCCTGGCCGGTGATGATCCGTACGACGGATACGAGCGCGAGCGCTGCCGCGATGATCAGCAGGATCACCGGGAGGGAGAGCCTGCGCTTGCCGGCCTTGGCCGCCTTGGGCGCCGCAGGCGGCGGGGTCTTGGTCATCGTGGCAGTCACGCCGTCACCTCCTGCTTGTTCTTGGCCTGGGCGGCGAGCTCTTCGCCGACCTTCTGCTGCTGGCGCTTGATCCCGTACCGGCGGACCACCTCGTAGGCGATGACGACGCTCAGGACGATGACGCCCTGCATCACGCCGACGATCTCCTTGTCGTAGTTCTCGAACTCCAGCTGGGTCGAGGTCCGCTCCAGGAAGGCCCACAGCAGCGCGGCCAGCGCGACACCGACCGGGTTGTTGCGGCCGAGCAGCGCCACGGAGATACCGACGAAGCCGACACCGGCGGGGAACTCGGTGCCGAACTGGTGCGCGTCGTTGAGCAGCGTCGGCATACCGATCAGACCGGCCATGGCGCCGGAGATCAGCATGCTGGTGATCACCATGCGCTTGACGCTGACGCCGCTCGCCTCGGCGGCCGACTCGGACTGGCCGACGGCCCGCAGGTCGAAGCCGAAGCGGGTGCGGCCGAGTACGAACCAGTAGGCGATGCCGAGCAGGACGGCGACGACGATGAAGCCGTAGATGTCGCCGTTCAGCTCGCCCATGTTGAAGTTGAAGAGGTGACCGGAGGCGGGCAGCGGCGAGGTCGACACCTGGGTCTGGGCGGCGTCCAGGTGGCCGAGCCGGCCGGGCTGGAGCAGATAGGCGATGATCGAGGTGGCGATCGCGTTCAGCATGATGGTGGCGATCACCTCGCTGACGCCGCGGGTCGTCTTCAGCACACCGGCGATGCCCGCCCACATGCCGCCGACCAGCATGGCGACCAGGATGATCAGCGGGATCTGCAGGAAGCTCGGCAGCGACACGGCGCCGCCGACGGCTGCCGCGAAGAAGGCGCCCATCCGGTACTGGCCGTCGACGCCGATGTTGAAGAGGTTCATACGGAAGCCGATGGCGACCGCGAGACCGGCGATGTAGTACGTCGTCGCCTTGTCGAGGATGTAGACCTGGCTGTCGCTCTTGACGCCGTACTGGAACATGATGTTGAACGCGTCGAACGGCTGCTTGCCGGTGGCGACCAGCACCAGGGCGGTCACCACGAACGAGACGGCGATCGCGAGTACGGGGGCGGCGATGGCGAGGAGCAGCCGCTCCTTGTCGATTTTCTTCATCGGTCCTCTCCCCCAGTGTCATCGCCGTGCTCCAGATGACCGGAGGCGGCGCCGGTCATCGCGGAGCCGAGCTCCTCGGGGGTGATGGTGGCGGGGTCGGCGTCGGCGACCAGGCGGCCGCGGTACATGACGCGCAGGGTGTCGGACAGGCCGATCAGCTCGTCCAGGTCGGCGGAGATCAGCAGTACCGCGAGGCCTTCGCGGCGGGCCTCGCGGATCTGGTCCCAGATCTGTGCCTGGGCGCCGACGTCCACGCCCCGGGTGGGGTGCGCGGCGATCAGCAGCTTGGGCAGGTGGCTCATCTCGCGGCCGACGATCAGCTTCTGCTGGTTGCCGCCGGACAGCGAGGCCGCGGTGACCTCGATACCGGGGGTGCGGACGTCGTACTCGCGCACGATCCGCTCGGTGTCGCGGCGGGCGGCGCCGGGGTCGAGGAGGGCGCCCTTGCTGTTGGGGCGCTCGGTGACATGGCCGAGGATACGGTTCTCCCACAGCGGGGCCTCGAGCAGCAGGCCGTGGCGGTGGCGGTCCTCGGGGATGTAGCCGATGCCGTCCTCGCGGCGCTTGCGCGTCGGGGCGTGGGTGATGTCGTCCTCGCCGAGGGTGATGCGGCCGGCGTCGGGGTCGAGCATGCCCATGATGGCCTCGACCAGTTCGGCCTGGCCGTTGCCCTCGACTCCGGCGATGCCCAGGACTTCACCCTTGTGGATGGTGAGGGTGATCTGGTCCAGGACGATGCGCTCGATGCCCTCCAGGTCGATCTCGGAGAGGTGCAGCCCCTCGATGCCCAGCATCGGCACATCGGTGACCGTCGACTCGCGGGTCTCCGGCGACGGCAGTTCGCTGCCGACCATCAGTTCGGCGAGCTGCTTGGTCGTGGTGTGCTTCGGGTCGGCGGAACCGACCGTGGTGCCCCGCCGGATGACGGTGATCTCGTCGGCGACCGACAGCACCTCGCCCAGCTTGTGCGAGATGAAGATGACGGTCAGGCCCTCGGCCTTGAGCTCGCGGAGGTTGTCGAAGAGCGCGTCGACCTCCTGCGGGACCAGGACCGCGGTCGGCTCGTCGAGGATCAGGGTGCGGGCGCCTCGGTAGAGAACCTTGAGGATCTCCACGCGCTGACGGTCTGCCACACCGAGATCCTCGACGAGAGCGTCGGGGCGCACCCCGAGGCCGTACGCGTCGGAGATCTCCTTGATCTTGGCGCGGGCCTTGCCGCCGATGCCGTGCAGCTTCTCGCTGCCGAGCACGACGTTCTCGAGGACGGTGAGGTTGTCGGCGAGCATGAAGTGCTGGTGCACCATGCCGATGCCGCGGGCGATGGCGTCGCCCGGGTCGTGGAAGGTGACCTTCTCGCCGTCGACGGTGATGGTGCCCTCGTCCGGCTTCTGCATGCCGTAGAGGATTTTCATCAGGGTCGACTTGCCGGCCCCGTTCTCGCCGATGAGGGCGTGGACGGTGCCGCGGCGCACGGTGATGTCGATGTCGTGGTTGGCCACGACGCCGGGGAATCGTTTGGTAATGCCGCGGAGCTCTACGGCATTCGGACTGGACGCTTTGATGGCGCACTCTCCTCGCGGGAAAAGAGCGGGGGGCATGTGGGGGCGGTGGTGGCGAAGGTATCGCGAGGATCGAACTCTACGCGCGTAGCGTTGTCAGATCCATAGTTGGGCGTGGCCAGATCGGAAACTACCGTCCAGGCCCGCACCCGGAAACACTATCCGGACGCCGGGACCGGCACATGGGCGAGGCCCGGGAGGGGAGAGCCTGCGCTCTCGCCCCACCGAGCCTCGCTTTCGAGCTGTCCGGACAGTGACCGCGGGGGCCGGTGTCAGGAGACGGTGGTCTTCACCTTGATGTCGCCGTTGACGATCTTCTTCTTGGCGGCGTCGAGCTGGGTCTTGATGTCGTCGATGAAGCCGCCGCTGTAGGAGAGGCCGACGCCGTCCTTGGCCAGGCTGTAGGTCTGGGTGCCGGTCAGCGGGGTGCCGCTCTTGACGGACGAGATCAGGTCGTAGACCGCGACGTCGACGTTCTTCAGCGCCGAGGTCAGGATCGAGTTCTTGTACTTGGCGAGCGAGGTGTCCTGGTACTGGTCGGAGTCGACACCGATCGCCCAGGTGCCCTTCTTGCCGGCCACGGCCTCGATCGCGCCGTTGCCGGAGGAGCCGGCCGCGGCGTAGATGACGTCGTTGCCCGCGTCCAGCATGCCCTGGGCTGCTTCCTTGCCCTTGGCGGGGTCGGCGAAGCCCGAGAGGTCCGAACCGTGGCTCAGGTACTGGGCGGTGACCTTGGCCTTGGAGTTGGTGTCCGCGACGCCCTGGTCGAAGCCCGCCTGGAACTTCTTGATCAGCGGGATGTCGACACCGCCGATGAAGCCGATCTTGTTGGTCTTGGTCTTCAGCGCGGCCGCGACACCCGCCAGGTAGGAGCTCTGCTCCTCCGTGAAGGTGATGCTGTCCACGTTCTTGGCCGAGACGACCGAGTCGACGATGCCGAAGTCGACCTTGGGGTACTTCTTCGCGGCCGCCGCCATCGCGGTCGCGTAGGAGTAGCCGACGCCGATGACGGGGTTGTAGCCCGCGCCGGCGAGCTGCTCAAGCCGGGTCTCGCGGTCCGCGTCGGTGTCGGCGGTCTTGGCCGTGAGCTCCTTGACATCGGTGATGCCGAAGGTCTTCTTGGCCTTGTCGATGCCGGCGGCGGCGGAGTCGTTGAACGAGTGGTCGCCACGGCCACCGACGTCGTACGCGATGCCGACCTTCAGGCCGCCACTGGAGGAGGTGTCGGACTTGGAGCTGCTACCACAGGCGGTGGCACTGAGCGCGAGCACCGCGGAGGCAATGCCCGCGGCGGTGATCTTGGTGACCCGGCGCAAGAGGGTACCCCTTCAACTCGAAGCGCCCCGTCCGGCGCTGGCTTAACCGGGAGCTTAACGCGCGTAGATGTCAGGTAAAGGGGGGTTGGCGACCCGTTATCGGATCGACGCATTTCGGCCAGGTGAACCGCCCGTCGCGGCACGGTCACCCAGCGTCAGACCAGCAGGGCAGCCGAAGTGAAGAGTTCCACCCCGACCTGGATCGCACCCTCGTCCACATCGAAATCACCCTGATGGAGGTCGTGCTTGGCCGTGTCCCCCAAGGGCCGTACGCCGAGCCGGGCCAGTGCGCCCGGCACCTGCTCCAGGTACCAGGAGAAGTCCTCGCCGCCGAGGCTCTGCTCGGTGTCCTCGACGCTGTGCGCGCCGTAGCGGGCGGTCATCGCGTCCCGCAGCAGCTCGGTGGAGTCCGCCTCGTTCACCACCGGCGGCACACCCCGGTGGTACGTCAGCTCCCACTTCGCCCGGTACATCCCGGCGACCTGGTCGATCACCTCGTGGATGAGATCCGGGGCGTCGCGCCAGGCGCCCAGGTCCAGGCAGCGGACCGTACCCTCCAGCTCGGCGTGCTGCGGGATGACGTTGCAGGCGTGGCCCGACTGGATACGGCCCCACACCACGCTCAGCCCCGAGCGCGGGTCGACCCGGCGGGCCAGGACGGCCGGCAGTTCGGTGGCCATCTTCGCGGCCGCCATCACCAGGTCGGTGGTCAGGTGCGGGCGGGCCGTGTGGCCGCCGGCGCCGTCCAGCGACAGCTCGAGGCGGTCGCAGGCCGAGGTGATCGGCCCCTGGCGCAGCCCGATCCGGCCGACCTCCACCTTCGGGTCGCAGTGCACGGCCAGGATCCGGCCGACGCCGTCCAGCACATTGGCCTTGATCGCGTCCAGCGCGCCGCCCGGCATGACCTCCTCGGCCGGCTGGAAGATCAGCCGTACGGGCCGGGGCAGCCGCCCCTCGCGCTCCAGCTCGGCCAGCACCAGGCCCGCGCCCAGCACCACCGTGGTGTGCACGTCGTGGCCGCAGGCGTGTGCCCGGCCCGGAATGGTCGAGCGGTACTCCACCCGCTTGGTGTCCGGAATCGGCAGTCCGTCCAGATCCGCCCGCAGCGCGAGCCGGGGCCGGTCGGGGTCGGTCCCGCCGATGTCGCAGACCACACCCGTGCCACCGGGCATCACCCATGGCTTGAGGCCCGCCCGCTCCAGCCGGTCCTTGACCGCGGCCGTCGTACGGAACTCCTGCCGGCCCAGCTCGGGATGCATGTGCAAGTCCCGCCTGAAGGCGATCAGTTCGGCACGCATCGGCTCCGGCAGTCCGCCGGACAGCACGCTGTACGGCTCGGACTCGGACGGTTCGGAAGGTTCGGATGGTGAGTCGTTCACCTCCGACAGGCTAGACCGCATCTGGGCTCCTGATCGCTACATCGCCGTAAAATCATTCTCCGCGAAGAAGAACTGGACCCCCATTCGGTGCTTATCCCGATCCGTCCAGGGGTATCACTCCAGTTTGCTCCTTGCCAGTCCATGGTGACTCAAGCCTCGGTCGACCGCGACGCGTCGCGGGTACGTGTCACGCCTCCCGGCCCGGCCCCAGCAGCCTCCCGTAGAGGTCGAGCAGTGGGGCCGACTGGGTCTGCCAGGACCGGACGCGCAGCGTGTCCGTACGGTCGTACGCCTTCCGGTAGCGGCGCGGATTGGTGAGGACGGCGCCGACGGCGCGGACGAAGTCGGGGGTGGAGAGGGAGCGGAAGACCTCGCCGTTGCCGAGTTCGAGGGTGGCGGCGGACATGGCGCGGACGTCGGAGACGACGACGGGCAGGCGGGCGTGGGCGTACTCGAAGTAGCGGGTCGGGAGCGCGAGCTGCCGGTGGGGGAGGTGGTGGACGGGGAGGACACCGATGTCGGCGGAGGAGAGGAAGGCCGGGATGTCCGCGGGCTGCACATAGGGCAGGACGTGCAGACGGCGGGCGACGCCCAGCTCGGCGGCGCGGTCGGTGAGGGCCAGCAGGTGGGGGTCGGCCGGGTCCGGGACGACGAAGGCGGCGTGCAGGTCGTACAGCTTGGGGAGCGCCTCGATGACGGTGAGCAGCCCGCGCGAGGGCGCGACGGCGCCGCTGTGCACGAGGAGCGGAATGTCCGGGGCGAGGCGGCAGGCCTCTCGTACGCCGGGCGAGGGCACGGGGCGCGGATCGTAGGGCGGGGCGTTGAGGACGACCGTCGGGGTGGCGGAGAGGGCGTGGCGCTTGCGGAGCAGGTCGGCGTAGGGGTCGGCGACGGTGACGACGCCGTCGGCCAGCGGTGCGTAGGCCCGTTCGTGGGCGTCGCGGGCGGCGGTGCCGCGGTGGGAGGAGGCGCGCCGGGCGAAGGCGTCCCAGACCACCTCGATACGGTGCCCGGCGCCCTCCGCGCGGTAGGCGGCCCGGACGGCGGTGCCGAGGGTGCGGTGGCCGAGGGCGTGGATGAGGTGCGGGCGCAGCTCGTCCAGCACCGGGCCGTACGCGATCTCCAGGTCCAGCAGCAGCGGGTCGAGCCGCCGCCAGGCCGCGGTGCCGCGCAGGCCGCGGGTGAGGGTGACCACCGCCCTGTCCAGCGGCCCGCCCGGCGTGGTCCGGTTCCGTACGGCGGCCCGGTACTGCGCGGAGCGCACCGCCGTCCAGGCCCGGCGGACGGCCTGCACGAGGTGGGCGCCGGCGTGGCCGACCCGGGCGGCGGCCTTCAGCGGCAGCGGGCGGTGGACGACGTCCAGCTCGGCGCTGCGGGTCGCGATGAGGGCCGCCTGCGCGGTGAGGCGGGCGTTGCGGTACTCGTACGCGTCCGCTCCCCGGTAGGCCAGCGGCCGGCGCAGGCCCGGACGGGGGCGGCGCAGCCGGTGCCGGTGCAGGGTCTCGGCGACGGACACCCGTAAGACCCGTACCCCGGGCGGTGCGGGCCCGGGGTCCGGGGCGGCGCGGCCGATGAGGGTGACGTCGTATCCGGCTCCGGCGGCAGCGGCGGCCACCCGGTGGGCGCGGGAGTCGCCGTCGAGTGTGCTGTCGGCGAGGACCGCGACACGTTGGGCCATGCGGCCAGCCAATCGGGGGAGGGTGAGCGGTTGGTGACCGGGAGCTTACGCAAGGTCGAACGACACGGGTGGGTGGGGCTACTGATGTCCTGTCAGACCTTGGCCGTGTCCGTGATCGACGCGAGGAACCCCTGGGCCCGCGGTGAGGCGTTCTCCGTGAGCCAGGCGGGGTCGACGTCGCAGGGGATGATGCGGACGCCGGTGCCCTGGAGGGCCAGCGGAAGGGTGTGCAGGACCGTGGAGGGGAAGCTCAGGACCGTATGCCCTATCGGACCGCGCCGGGCGACGAGTTCGAGGGGCAGGTCGGGGCGGACGATCTCCAGGCCGGTGGCGGCGGCGAGGGCGCGCAGCTTGTCGGGGCTTTCGCGGCGGTGGGCGAAGTAGCGGGTGGCGTCGTGGGTGCGGGCGAGTGCTCCGACAGCCGAGAGGTAGCGCTCGGGGTCCACGACACCGGTCTCGACGAGCGACGTCCCGACGATGTCGGTGCTGGCCGTGATGAGCGGCGGGCCGAACCGCGCCCTGGTCCAGCCGAAGCGGTTGGCCCGCAGCGCCATGCCGGGCGGGGGTGTCGCGGGCATGGAACTGAACAGCTCGACCTCACGGCCGTGCCCGGGGGTGAGCCGGCGCCGGGCGGCGGAGGCGAAGGCCCCGAAGGCGGCGTCGGCGGGCGAGCGGCGCCGTCCGCTGCGGTGCCAGCGCACCAGCCGCGCGCCGCGCGCGAGCAGTTCGGTGAACTCCATGGTGGCGGTGCCGTCGTCCACGACTGTGATCTGGCGGGCGCGGCTCAGCGGCAGCAGCACCTGCACAAGCCGTGAGAAGGGGTCGCCGAGGACGATCCGCCGTGCTCTGCGCAGCTCGGGCGCCAGCTCCGTCGCGATCTTCGCGAGCGCGGACCGCGAGGAACGCGGCTCACACCAGCGCACGTTGTGGCCCTCGTCCATGGCGAGTTCGGTCATACGCCGAAGCTGCCCCCGGCTCATCACGTCCTTCGGGGACAGCACGACGACCGTCAGCGGGCGACGTCCCGGAGCGGCCGAGGCCACTCCGGGACGCGCCGCCGACGGTGACGCCGGAGGATTGACATGCGCCCACTCCAGCACGTTGAGAAGCTGAACGGGGCTCTCTACGAGTGCCAGAGTTTCGCTCATGTCGGTCAGGCCGAGACGCTCTCGGGCGCAGCGGAGGCCAGTTCGGCCTCGGCGGCCTCCTGCTCGGCGATGACGCCGGGCACGCGGCGGAGCTTCTTCATCGGGCCGAGTTCGCCGTCGTAGACCTTCTTGACGCCGTCGCCGAGGGCCTGCTCGATGATGCGGATGTCGCGGACCAGGCGGTCCAGGCCCTGGGGTTCCACCGAAGCGGCCTGGTCGGAGCCCCAGTTGGCGCGGTCCAGGGTGATGTGGCGCTCGACGAAGGTGGCGCCGAGGGCGACGGCCGCCAGGGTGGTCTGCAGGCCGATCTCGTGGCCGGAGTAGCCGACCGGCACGTTCGGGAACTCACGCTGCAGGGTGTTGATCATCCGCAGGTTGAGCTCTTCGTTCTTCGCCGGGTACGTGGACGTGGCGTGGCACAGGATGATGTTGTCGCTGCCCAGGACCTCGACGGCGTGCCGGATCTGGCGCGGCGTGGACATGCCGGTGGAGAGGATGACGGTCTTGCCGGTGGCGCGCAGGGCGCGCAGCAGTTCGTCGTCGGTGAGGGAGGCGGAGGCGACCTTGTGGACGCGGATGTTGTCGAACTTCTCCAGGAAGGCGACGGCCTCGACGTCCCACGGGGACGCGAACCAGTCGATGCCCTTCTTGGTGCAGTACTCGTCGATGGCGCGGTAGCCGGCCTCGTCGAACTCCACCTTGTGGCGGTAGTCGATGTAGGTCATCCGGCCCCAGGGGGTGTCGCGCTCGATGTCCCACTGGTCGCGCGGGGTGCAGATCTCCGGCGTGCGCTTCTGGAACTTCACCGCATCGGCGCCGGCCACGACGGCCGCGTCGATCAGGGCGAAGGCGTCCTCCAGGCTGCCGTTGTGGTTGATGCCGATCTCGCCGGTGACGTAGACGGGCTGGCCGGTGCCGACGAGGCGGTCGCCGATCGTGCGGAGGCGGGCGGTGTTGGTGGTCACTGGGAGAGATCCCTTCGAGGGGTTCGGGACAGGGAGGGGCCGAGAATCCAGGCAGCGACCTCGCGGATCGCGCCGTGCCCTCCCGATGTAGCGGTGATGGAACGGGCCAGGCCCTTGACGATGTCGTGGGCGTTGGCGACGGCCGTGGGCCAGCCGACGAGCTCGAAGCAGCCGAGGTCGTTGACGTCGTTGCCGACGTACAGGACCCGCTGCGGATCGATGTCCTGCTCCTCGCACCACTGCTTGAGTGCGAGGTCCTTGCGGTCGATGCCGTGCAGTACGGGAACCCGCAGCTTGCGGGCGCGCGCGGCGACGACCGGATTGGTCTCCGTGGACAGGATGAGGACGGGCAGCCCGGCGTCGCGCAGGGCGGCGATGCCGAGCCCGTCGCCGCGGTGCACGGCGACCGTCTCGTGTCCGTCGGAGTCGACGAGCACCGTGTCGTCGGTCTGGGTGCCGTCGAAGTCGATGACCACCGCGTCGACGTCCTCGCGGGTGGGGAGTCCGGCCATGCCCGACGAGGTTCCGGCGTCCACCAACGGCGCCAGCGCGCGGGCGCGGGCCAGGTCGTCCGGCTCGTCGATCTCCAGGACCCGGGCCGGGTCGGTCCGTACGAGCGCGGTGCGGCCGAAGAAGCGGTGCCCCCGGGAGCGGAATCCGTCGGCGCGCATCGCGTAGGCGGCGCCGGTCTCCAGGAACTCCTGCGGCCGGTCCTGGCGGCGCGGGCGGGTGGCCTTGTCGTGGTTGACGCCGTGGCCGTCCGTGGTGGTGTCCTCGCGCCACACGAAGCCGTGGAAGGGGGCGACGGTGTGCGCGGTGTCGGCGCCGCCCTCGATCACCGCGGCCGCGACACCCTCTATGTCCTCGCGGGTGATGAACGGGCTGGTGCACTGCACGAGCAGGACCACGTCGGCCTTGCTGCCGCTCATCGCCTCGTACGCGTCCATCGCGTGCAGCACCGCGGCCTCGCTGGTCGCGGTGTCCCCCGCGATGTCGGCCGGGCGCAGCACGACTTCGGCGCCGGCCGAGCGGGCGGCCTCGGCGATCGACGGGTCGTCCGTCGAGACGAGTACGTCGGTGACCAGGCGGGCCTCACGGCAGGCCCGTACGGCCCGCGCGACCAGCGGGACGCCGCCGACCGGGGCGAGGTTCTTGCCGGGCACGCCCTTCGACCCGCCCCGGGCGGGGATGACGGCCAACACGGTTGGCATGGGGACTCCTTGGTGCACGCTCGGGGTCGTCACAGCTGCCCCCAGCGGCGGATCACGGGCGCGACGCGCTGCACGCCCTGGCGGTAGGCGGTGCGGGCGGCGCGGCGCGCCAGGCGGTTCAGGGCGCCGGGTGCGGCGGACTCGGCGCCGGTGGCGGTGCCGGGCAGCGGGTCGCCCTTCGGGTCCAGGCCGTGGCGGGCGAGCACCCCGGGGAGGTAGCCGGGTGCGATACCGGGCGTGTAGTACGGGGCGAGCGGCGGCAGTTCGGCGGCTCGGGCGAGTGCGGTGACCCTGTCGCGTACGGCGCCGAAGGGGTCGCCGTCGGCGGCGACACCGTGGGCCCGGGCCCAGGCGGGGTCGGCCTGCGGTACGAGGCCGGCGTCGAGCTGGTCCCAGGAGGCGTACGCGCCCGAGCCGAGGAAGTGGTGGTTGCCCAGCGGCTCGCGGATCCCGAGGTCGGTGAGGACGGCGGTCGGGATGGCGCGGTGCATCGCTTCGAGGGCGGCCGTCGAGGAGACGGTGACCAGGAGGTCGGTGCGGTCGAGGACCTCGCCCATGTGGCCGTAGACCAGCTTGAGGTTGGGCGGCGGATCGAGCTTGGCGACCAGCTTCTGGTAGGGCTGTTCCTCGATGTGCGTGGTCTGTTCACCGGGCTTGCTGCGGAGTTTGACCAGCACCTCGCGGCCGGGGTGGGAGCCGGCGTGCTCAACCGCCCGGCGCAGCAGGTACGTACGGTCGGCGCGGTTGTCCGGGACGGAGGGCTGGGCGGCGAAGACGACCGTGAACGGACGGTCAGCGGACGGCTCGTAGGGGGCGCCCTCCAGGAAGGGCAGCGCGGTCTCGACGACGCTGTCCGCTGCCGCGGTCGCCCCGACACCCGCGTACACCTCGCGGAAGCGCTCCGCGTCATGGGCGCTGTTGGCCAGGACCAGGTCCGCGCCGGCCCGCAGCAACAGGCCGTCGGCGAGCTTCTCGTAGACGACGCCGACATAGCCGGTGACGACGACCGGGCGGGCGGGGGCACCGCACCAGGCGCGGGCGAGGCCGTGCAGCAGCGCCTGCACGGTGCCGCCGACGCAGGAGAGGATCAGTACGTCGGGGGTGTCCGGGGAGCTGTCCGCCGAGCCCTTCATCTCGTCCAGGAAGGCCGCGGCCGTGACCTCGCGCAGGGAGTCCGCGGGGATGCCGACCTCGGCGAGCTGGCGCGCGGTAGGGGTGGCCCGGCCGCGGAGCAGTCGTCCGTCGAGGCGGGCACCGGGGGCTATACGGCGAGCCGTCAGCGCACCCCATTTCCAACGGGTGTCCGAATCGGCGAGCACGATGACCCGAAGTGGGTCGGCGGTACTTTCTGGCACGTCCAAGACGCTAGGAATCCTTTCCGAGCGGGTCTCATACACAAGGACAACGGAAGGTTAACAACACACCTCCGAATGGCGAACCTGTCCGCTATGGCAGCGGATTCACACTTTCCGCACCCTACGTTCACCCTGAAGTGGGTGGCGCGTAGCGCCTTCGGGCGCCACCGCCCTAAAGTGCGGAAGGTGGTAAAGCTCTCGGTAATCGTGCCGTTCTACAATGTTCAGACTTTCGCACCGGACATGCTCCGAAGTCTCCGTGCGAACGCCCGATCGGATTTCGAATTCATTCTCGTCAATGACCGGGCGACGGATGAAACTCCGAAAATCCTCGAACGGGCGGTCCCTTCACTTCCGGGAGCCCGGCTGATCTCGCACGAGAGAAACGGTGGTCTCGCCACCGCCCGCAACACCGGAATCGACGCGGCACGCGGCGAATACCTCACCTTCCTCGACGGCGACGACTGGCTCGCCGAGGGTTATCTGCCCCAACTGCTCGACTCCGTCGAATCCCTCGGCACCGACTTCGTCCGCACCGACCACGTCGTCTGCCACGGCCGCAAGCGCACCATCGCCCGTGTCCCGCAGGGCCGCCGCGGTGTGCGGCTCGACCCGCGCGAGGCGATCCTGCCCGCCGACCGGTCGACCTCGGTGGACTACGCGTACGCCTGGGCCGGGATCTACCACCGGCGGCTCGTCGACGCCGGGCTGCTGCACTTCCCCGACGGGCTGCGCACCGCCGAGGACCGGCCGTGGATCTGGCGGCTGCACCGCGAGGCGAAGTCCTTCGCGGTCGTCGGGCTGCTCGGCGTCTTCTACCGGCGTGGAGTCTCCACATCTCTCACCCAGATCGGTGACGTCCGTCAACTCGACTTCATCCGCTCCTTCGATCAGGTGCTCGCCGAGACGGCCGCTGACCCCGAGGCCGACCGCTTCATGCCCAAGGCGGTGCGCACGTACTGCGCGATCATCGCCCACCATCTCAACTCGATCGAGCGCTTCGAGGCTCCGGTCGCGCGCAGGCTCAAGACGCTCAGCGCCGCCGCGCTGAAGGCGATGCCGCAGGACGTACTGACGGAGGCGCTGGATTCCATGGACGTCGAGCGGAGCGTGCGGCTGCGCCGGCTGCGTCGCCGGGTGGCCATGACCGGCACCGGAAAGGCAGCCGCCTGATGCGTCGTACGCAGATCTTCATGGCGTCGACCCTCTACGGCGCCGCCACCCTGGCCGCCGCCCTGGACGCGGGCCGATTCCCCCCGGCGGAGCGGCGGTTGCTGCTGGTCAGCAACAACGCAGCCGTGCCCGAGACCACCCCGGCGCTGGACACCACGCCCGGCTTCGAGGCGCTGCGCGGCCGCTTCGACGGTGTCCTGCACTGGAACGAGGCGATCGCGCCGCTCCACCCCGGCGGCTGGTCCCCGCGCAACGAGGACGTGCCGCTGTGGGAGCGGAATCTGCGGCAGCTCTGGGACCTCGGCGAGGACGAGCTGCGGCTGGTCGTCGAGTCGATCCAGGTCGAGCCCGCCCTCGCGCTCGTCAACGTCTTCCCCTCCGCCCAGGTGGAGGTCTACGCCGACGGCCTCATGTCGTACGGCCCCACCCGCAACAAGCTCGAACCGCTGGTCACCACCCGGATCAACCGCCTGCTCCACCTGGACCTGGTGCCGGGCCTGCGGCCGCTGCTGCTGTCGGAGTACGGGGTCGAGGCGGAGGTCGTGCCGGCCGGGGCCTTCACCAAGGTCCTCGTGGAGGTGGCCGAGGCGTCCGAGCCCGGGGCGGATCTCGCAGGCCTGCCCGAGGCGGCGGCCCTGCTGCTCGGCCAGTATCTGACCGCGCTCGACATCCTCACCGCCGCCGAGGAGGAGGAGCTGCACCTGACGATGCTGCGCGGCGCGGTCGCCCTCGGGCACCGCGACGTGGTCTTCAAGCCGCATCCCTCGGCCCCGGCGCACTGGTCGCGGCGGCTGGAGGAGGCGGCCGACGCGCTCGGCGCCAAGCTCACCGTCCTCGACTCACCGGTGCTGGCCGAGGTGGTCTACGAACGCCTCCGCCCGGCGATCGTCATCGGCTGCTTCTCCACCGCCCTGATGACCGCGTCCGCCTTCTACGGCATCCCCGTCGCCCGCACCGGCACCGGCCTGCTCCTGGACCGGCTCTCGCCCTACCAGAACAGCAACCGGATCCCCGTCACGCTGGTCGACGCCCTCATCCCCGACGTCGCGGACCCTGGCGCCCCGGCCGCCGTCCGGCCGGACCTCAACCCGCTGCTCCGGGCCGTGGGCTACTGCATGCAGTCCCACTCCTACCCCCACCTGCGCGACGAGGCCGTCGCCTTTCTCGCGGCCGGCCTCGACAACGGCTCCTGGCGCTACTTCAAGCGCCGCCGCCTCACCGCCCTGGCCCTCCCCGGCGCCGTCCCCGCCCCGCTCGCCTTCATCCCCCGCAGCCCGGCCGTCCGCCGGGTCGCACGGCGCGCGATGGCGCTGAAGCGAGCGGCGCTGGGCTGAGCCGCGGCGTCAGAAGATCAGAAGGCGTCGGTGGGGACGTACGTGCCCCAGACCTCGCGGAGGGCGTTGCAGACCTCGCCGATCGTGGCGCGGGCGCGCAGGGCGTCCTTCATGGGGTAGAGGACGTTGTCGGTGCCCTCGGCGGCCTTACGGAGGGCGGCGAGGGCGTTGTCGACGGCCCCCTGGTCGCGCCCGGCACGCAGCGCGGCGAGGCGGTCGGCCTGCTGGGCCTCGATCGCGGGGTCGACGCGCAGGGGCTCGTACGGCTCCTCCTCGTCGAGCTTGTACCGGTTGACGCCGACGACGACCCGCTCGGCGGAGTCGGTCTCGAGGGCGATGCGATAGGCGCTGCGCTCGATCTCGTTCTTCTGGAAGCCGTGCTCGATGGCGTTGACGGCGCCCCCGAGGTCCTCGACCTTCCGCATCAGCTCCAGGGCGGCGGCTTCGACCTCGTCGGTCATCTTCTCGACCACGTACGACCCCGCGAAGGGGTCCACGGTCGCCGTGACGTCGGTCTCGTACGCCAGGACCTGCTGCGTGCGCAGCGCCAGCCGGGCGGACTTGTCCGTGGGGAGCGCGATCGCCTCGTCGAAGGAGTTGGTGTGCAGGGACTGCGTGCCGCCGAGAACCGCCGCGAGGCCCTGGACGGCGACGCGTACGAGGTTGACCTCGGGCTGCTGGGCGGTGAGTTGGACGCCGGCGGTCTGGGTGTGGAAGCGCAGCATCTGGGACTTGGGGTTCTTGGCGCCGAATTCGTCGCGCATGACGCGGGCCCAAATGCGCCTGGCCGCACGGAATTTTGCGACCTCTTCCAGGATTGTCGTACGAGATACGAAGAAGAAGGACAGCCGGGGCGCGAAGTCGTCCACGTCCATGCCGGCGGCAACCGCCGTACGAACGTATTCGATTCCGTCCGCGAGCGTGAAGGCGATCTCCTGCGCGGGGGACGCGCCGGCCTCGGCCATGTGGTAACCGGAGATCGAAATGGTGTTCCACTTCGGGATCTCGGCCTTGCAGTATTTGAAGATGTCCGCGATCAGCCGCAGGGAGGGCTTCGGCGGGAAGATGTACGTCCCCCGCGCGATGTATTCCTTGAGGACGTCGTTCTGAATGGTGCCGGTGAGCTTGTCGGCGGTGACGCCCTGGTCCTCGGCGACGAGTTGGTAGAGCAGAAGCAGCAGAGCGGCGGGCGCGTTGATCGTCATCGACGTGGACACCTTGTCCAGCGGAATGCCGTCGAACAGCACCTTCATGTCGTCCACCGAGTCGATGGCCACGCCGACCTTGCCGACCTCGCCGTGCGAGATGGCGGCGTCGGAGTCGTGGCCCATCTGGGTCGGCAGGTCGAAGGCGACGGACAGGCCCATGGTGCCGTTGGCGATCAGCTGCTTGTAGCGGGCGTTGGACTCGATGGCGGTGCCGAAGCCGGCGTACTGGCGCATGGTCCAGGGGCGGCCGGTGTACATGGACGGGTAGACACCCCTGGTGAAGGGGTACGCGCCGGGCTCACCCAGCTTCTCCGCCGGATCCCAGCCGTCGAGGGCGTCCGGACCGTAGACCGGCTCGATGGGCAGTCCGGACTCAGACTCGCGCGCCATGGGTTCACGCCTCCCGCTCAGGCTTGCAGCGACTTTGCTACCGCTCAGTAAGGGTGCTGCTCTCAGCAACGGACTGTAGTCGCGGGCGTGCGGCCGGTGGAGGCCCGCACGCTGGGACCTTGCTCACAGTCTTATGCCATGTTCGCGGAACTACACCGCCGGGAATTGTGTCTACGGGATACGAAGACATTGAGGGGGACAATGTGTCGGCACGAATAGCTCTGGCCGCAGCCGCCGTCCTGGCGATGGCCTCGGTCGTCGGCTGCACCGCACAGGCCACGCAGTCCTCCGCCCCGGCGTCCGCGTCCGCCACGGACGCCTCGCCGAGCGCGGCTCCCACGTCCAACCAGCCCACGCCCACCACGACCGCCACGGCCACACCCACCGCCACCAAGCAGGCCGTCGCCCCGAAGCCCCTCATGGCTCCCGGCTCCAACGGCGCCCAGGTCCGCGAGCTCCAGGCCCGGCTGAAGCAGCTCGGCCACTTCACCCTCTCCCCCACCGGCTACTACGGCAGCGTGACCGCCACCGCCGTCCGCGCCTTCCAGGCCAAGCACGGCCTCACCGCCTCCGGCACGGTCACCAGGACGACCTGGAGCACCCTGCGCTCCCTGACCCGGCAGCCGACGCACGCCGCCATGTATCCGTCCACCACCCGCCCGGTCGCCAAGCTGGACAAGCGCTGCCTCACCGGCCGCGTGCTGTGCATCAGCAAGACCAGCCGCACCCTGTCCTGGGTCGTGAACGGCAAGGTGCTCAGGTCCATGGACGTGCGCTTCGGCTCGCAGTACACCCCGACCCGCGAGGGCACCTTCACGGTCAACAGCAAGAGCCGCCACCACGTCTCGACGATCTACCACACGTCCATGCCCTACGCGATGTTCTTCAGCGGCGGCCAGGCCGTCCACTACTCCGCCGACTTCGCGGCCCGCGGCTACGCCGGCGCCTCCCACGGCTGCGTCAACGTCCGCGACCTGAGCGGGATCTCCGCCCTCTTCGACCAGGTGCGGATCGGCGACAAGGTCGTCGTCTACTGGTGAGCCCCTGACAGCCGGCGTTCACCACGGATCTGCGGTGCCGGGTCGGCGAGTGAGCCGAAGCGGAGCGGCCGCTGTCGAGAGGGAGAACGCGCGGAGGCTGCGAGGAACGAGCAGTCGAGCACGATCGACCGTCGACAGTGGCTCAGCGCAGCGGAGGCGAACGAGCCTGAAAAAAAAGAGGACGCGGGCGGGGCGGGGGGAAAGACGCCCCGCCCGCGTTCCTCGGAAGGACACCCGGTACGGGGGGACCAGGCGTCCAGACAGACCGATGACCAGTCGGCCTATTCACTACAGCGCCGGGTGGACCGAAAATGTCACACCCGGGGGCGTGGCCGGGCCGGGGGGTTGGTGCATGTGCCCGGCCACGCCCTGGCGCGAGTCCGTTCGGTACGGGGAGAACCCGGACCCGCTTGGCCGATGACCAATCGGCCCACCTCCTACAGCGCGGGGCACCGAAGAAACGTCACTCGGTCATCAGTTCGCGTTCTGGTCCGGCCCGTTGGGCTGGTCGTTGCCACTGTTGTCACTCGCGCCGCCGTCGTGCTGGCTCTTGTCGCTCGTGCTGTCCTGCTGGTTGTTCGCGTCGTTCCCGTCCTGCCCGGTGTTCTGGGAGTCGCCGGAGCCGCCACCGCCCAGCAGCCCGGCGCAGTAGCGGCGCACCTGGTGCCGGCCGCCGCCCGCCACGCTCCTGAGCTTCTCGAATCCCTTGCCGTCCTGGTACGCCCTGCACAGCGCCTGGTAGTCCGTGGTGCCGGCGGGCGAGGACGGCGTGCCGCTGGCCACACCGCGCGAGGCGCCGCCCGCCGGGCGCTCACGGTCGGGCGCCGAGGACGCGGATCCGCCGGGGGCAGCGGAGCCGGAACGGTGGGCGGAGCCGCCGCTGTGGACGGGCGCGGGACCCGGGGCACCGCCGCCGAAGGAGGTCGGCAGCGCGCCGACGGCGGCGGCCACCGCGACCCCGCCCAGCGCGGCCGTGGCGAAGAGCGCACCGGTGACCGCCTTCGCCGAACGGGCGACGTGCCGCAGCCCCCTGGGCCGGCGCCAGTCGTCGGCCCGGCTCCGGTGGCGTACGCCCGCGGCGAGGGTGCCCTCGTCGCGGGCCGAACGGAAGGCGGCGACCGCCGCCTCCTCGCGGACCGGGTCGAGGGCGGCCGGTGCCGAGGCGGCGGCGAGCAACCCGGCCAGCACGGCGGTGCGATCGGCGGTGCGCATGTCGGCGCGCATGTCAGCGCGCGTGTCGGCCGTGTCCAGGTCCGTCGCACCGCGCAGCAGCCGCTCCGCGGTGGCGGCGTCGAGCCAGTCGTCCGACCGGGCGGGTCCTCGGTTATCGCTCATCTCATGTCCTCAAGCGTTCGAGACACCGAAAACGTCACACTCGAAGGCCCCTCGTCGTATTCCAGCAGCTCAGCCAGCCGCCGCAGCCCCCGGCTGGTCGCCATCCGCATCGCGCCAGGCCGTTTGCCCAGCACCTTGGCCGCGCTCTTGGAGTCCAGGCCCATCACGACCCGCAGCAGGACCGCCTCGGCCTGGTCCCTGGGCAGGGACGCGATCGCGGCCAGCGCCCGGCCTGTCCCCACGGCCGCCACCGCCTCCTCCGCCGTGTCCTCCTCGGCGGGCCGGTCGAGCAGCTCCTCCACCCCGACGGCGGTCGCCGGGCGGCGCCCCACCGCCCGCAGATGGTCGAGGGCACGGTTGCGGGCGATCCTGGCCGTCCAGCCGCGTATGGCGTCGCCGGTGTCGCCGGACCCGGGGTCCCGGAAGGACGCCAGGTCGCGGGCTATCTGCAGCCATGCCTCCGATGCCACGTCCTCGGCGTCGGCGACGCCGACAAAGCCCCGTACGTACTGCAGCAGCTGCGGCTGCACCGCGCGGTACAGGACCCGGAAGGCTTCCTCGTCCCCCTCCTGCGCCGCGCGCACCGCGGTCGCCAGATCCACGTCTCGGTACCCCCCTCGCACAGGCGCCCTATCCTGCCACGCTGCGTCCGGCCTCAGCCGAGCAGCCGTGCCAGCCGCTTCAGGCCACGGTACGAGGCCGTACGGACAGCGCCGGGTCGCTTGCCGAGGACGCGGGCGGCCGAGGTGCCGTCGAGGCCCACGAGGACGCGCAGCAGGACGGCTTCGGCCTGGTCCGGGGGGAGGGTGGCGATGAGGGCGATGGCCTGCTCGGTGGCGAGGTTCTCCAGGGCCTGGGCGGCGGTGTCCTCGGCGCCGGGGAGTTCGAGGACGTCCTGTTCGAGGAGGGTGACCCGGGGGCGGGAGCGTTGCCAGCGCAGATGGTCCAGGGCGCGGTGGCGGGCGATGGTGGCCGCCCAGCCACGGAATCCGGCGCCGTCGCCCCGGAACCGGCCGAGGTCGCGGGCGATCTCCAGCCAGGTCTCGGAGGTCACGTCCTCCGCGTCGGCGGGGCCGACGATGGCGCGTACGTAGCCGTGTAACAGCGGGTCGACCAGGCGGTAGACCACCGTGAACGCGGCCTCGTCGCCGCCCTGGGCACGTTCGACCGCCGCTCCGAGCTCCGCGTCGTCGTCCATGGGTGAACGACGCCGCCCCCCGCTCCTGACCACGCCGTCCCCTTTATTTGAGGCTCGGTCCGCTTTCCCCCACAACCACCCCCAAGTTCTACAGCGTGGAATCGAACAAAATCGTCACACCTCGAAGGTGTGACACTTTCGGCTCCGGCGGCGCTGTACTTAACAGGGCGGTCGGGGACGCTCCTGTGGGGGGAGGCGGACCCCGGCCGCCTCACAGTTCGGCGAGCCGTTCCCGCTGCATGCGCGAAAGCTCCAGCACGACCACGACGGCCAGCACCCCCGTCACCAGGTAGAGCCCGGCGCCGATCATCGCGTCCTGCAGCGCCGCCCTGACCTCGTCGGTCCCCCGGGCGTTCCGCGTGTGGTTCCAGCCCCAGCCGGTGTACGTGACCGCGGCTACGAGGAACAGCCACCATGACGTGAGCGGCACGCTCGTCCGCCGTACGCGGTCCGGGGGACAACTGGCCGCCCAGATGTCGTTGATGACGCGCTTGGGCAGGAAGTACTGGACGACGGGGATCAGCCACGCCCCGACGACCCAGCCGAAGCCGTGCCGGTGGCCCTCCGGGCTGAGCGCTTCGGCGACGGTCCTGGCCCGTCGCAGCCAGAGCAGGAACACCAGCGCCGTCAGGGCCATGAGCCCGCTGCGGATGCCGGTGAGGTTGTCGGTCCACATGCTCGCCCGGTTCGCGGCCTCGGTGCCGTACGCGGTGCCGTACTGGCGCACCTGGGCCACCAGCAGGGCGGCGTTCGCCGCGACGCAGGCGGCCAGCACGGTGGCGGTCATGAAGGCCAGGGACTTCGTCACGGACGCGGAGCCTAGTCCGCCTAACCCACCCTGGCGGCAAGGTTCTTGAAGTCCGTCCAGGTCAGCGTCGGGCGGCGCGGGTCCCAGGTCTTCTGGGCGAGGGCGCGCAGCGGCATCCGGATGCCGTCCGTGATCTGGCCCTGGGTCTGGGCGGCGGCGTCGTCGCACCAGATGGCGAGCCGGCCGCCGAGGATGCGGTCGGCGCCGGCGAGCGCGGCGGGGACGGTGCGGTTGCGGTAGACGAGGGCGGGGGTCCAGCGCTCGTAGATGGCCCGGCCGGTGGGGTAGGGGAAGTTGGCCGGTCCGCCGAGCACGTAGTAGAGGTACCAGGAGTTGAGGTTGACCAGCTGCCGGCCCTCCCTCAGATACGTCTCGGGCAGCGGGCCGCGCTGCTTGTTGCTGGACCAGTAGTCGACCTGGCGGCCGGCGTCGGGCCAGGACCGGCCGCTGGTGAAGAAGCCGTCGTTCCAGGCCTCGGTGGTCTTGCCGTAGCCGCGCAGCAGGGCCGCGCGGTCGTTGAGCCAGGCGGTCGCGGCGTCGGCGACCGTGCCCTGCGGGCCGAAGCGGGCGCGGGCGTAGGCGGCGAGCCGGGGGAAGGACCTCTGCGGGTCGGCCACGGTCAGCGCGCCGTACTCGTCGCCGCCGAGGTGCCAGTACGGTCCCGGGAACAGCGGCGCGTACTCCTTGAGCAGGTCGTCGACGAGGGTCGCGGACCCGGCCCTGGAGATGTCGAGCGCGCCCTTGACCACCGTGCCGGAGGCGTTGCGCAGCCGGAGCGAGGGGTGGGCGGCCAGGACGGCGCCGAGGTGTCCGGGGCTGTCGATCTCGGGGATGACGGTGATGTGCCGCTGGGCAGCGAGGGCGACGATGGCGCGGATGTCGGCCTTGCTGAGGTGCCGGGCCGAGACGACCTCCGGGTGGGTGGTGCTCTGGATCCGGAAGCCCTGGTTGTCGCTGAGGTGCAGCTGGAGCTCGTTGAGCTTGAGGTCGCCCATCTCGCGGATCCGCGCCTCCAGCCAGCCGCGCGTGAAGTACTTGCGGCCGACGTCCACCATCAGCCCGCGCTGCGGCCGGTCGGGCCGGTCCTGGATCACGCCGGCCGGGAAGCCGCCCTTGGCGCGCAGCACCTGGAGCAGGGTGCGGGTGCCGTAGAAGACGCCGGCGTCGGTGGTGCCGCGCACGGTGATGCCGGCCGCCGAACTGGTCATCTCGTACGACTCAGGATTGCCGTTAACCCATTCGAGTGAAAGTGAGACGTCCCCCTGGCGGGCTGGGCCATTGGCGTACGGCACCCTCAGCTCGGACGCCAGCAGCCGCGCCTCGTCCTCGACGGCACTGCCGGCGGGGGCGACGACCCGGGTGTCGGGGCCGGGATGCCAGGTCCCGCCTGCGCTGGGGGTGAAGGAGCGGACCGCTGGGATCGACGGGATCGCGGGTACGGCGGCGGCTGCCGCGGTGACGGGCTCGGGTGCGAATACGGCCGCGATGACCGACACCACACCGGCGACGGAAGCGAACTTTGACCACAGATGCACCATGCGTGAACGCTAAGCCGGAACGGTGAACGCCGCTGCCCGGAGGTCGTCCGTCCGCTTTCGCTCACGTACGGGTGAAATTCGCGCATCCGTCGGACACTCGCGAACATCCGCCGATACGGTGGCTGCGCCCGCGCTCCACAGCAATCCCACAACACGTCCCACAGCCGTCCTCATCAGGTCCCTCAGGAGCCCACCGCTGTCCAGCGACACCCCAGCCGGCGTGCCCGAGTATCCGAGGCTCCCGCCCCAGTCCCGTGGCGGAGCGGACCGGCCCACCGGCCTCACCCTGCTCAACGACGCCCCGGCCGACGCCGCCGAGGCCACCCTGCTCGCGTGCTGCGGCAGCCTGCGCTGGGCCCGACGTGTGGCGGCCCACCGCCCCTACCCGGACCTCGCCTCCCTGCTGGCCGCCGCCGACGAGGCCGCGTACGACCTGGCCCCCGCCGACCTCTGCGCGGCGCTGGCCGCCGAGGCCGCCGCGACCGCCCCGCTGCCGCCCCGGGGCGGGCTGGCGGCGCTCACCGCGCTGCGGGCCGCCCACGCCGCGTACGAGGCGCGCTTCGGGCACGTCTTCGTGATGGCCCTGGACGGCGTCCACCCCGACGAGCTGCTGGACCACCTCCTCGCCGGCATCCGCGCCCGGCTCCTCCACGAGCCCGACGAGGAGCGCGCCACGGCAGCCGACCAGCTGCGCCGCGTCACCCGGGGCCGGCTCACCCGGCTGGTGGCCGGAGCCCATGCCCCGAGCCGGACGTAGGCATCCGGTTCCCTGATACATGCACCCAACCGTGCGGGATCGATCACACCTGGCCGACCCGGCGGGACGGACCCGACAAGCCGTCGCTACGATGGCCGGGGCCGGTGGACCGTACCCGGCCGGGTCGCGACCGACACCGAAGCCGGCAGGCCCCCACCCCGCTCCCGGAGGGTTTTTTCCGTGCCGGCTGGAACGCTTTACCGCGGCCGGGAAGGCATGTGGTCATGGGTGGCTCATCGAGTCACCGGTGTCCTCATCTTCTTCTTCCTGTTCGTCCACGTCCTCGACACCGCGCTCGTCCGTGTCTCCCCCGAGGACTACGACAAGGTGGTCGCCACCTACAAGCAGCCGATCGTCAGCCTGCTGGAGTACGGACTGGTCGCGGCCATCCTGTTCCACGCCCTGAACGGCCTGCGCGTCATCGCTGTCGACTTCTGGTCCAAGGGCCCGAAGTACCAGAAGCAGATGCTGTGGACCGTGATGGGGGTCTGGATCGTGCTGATGCTCGGCGCGATCTACCCCGTCCTCGGCCACGCCGCACGAGTCCTGTTCGGGAGCTGAGCACATGTCTTCGACCGACTCCGTGGAGCTGAGCGCCTCCAGCGCCGCCTTCAGCCCGGACAACCCGGCCCCGTACATCGAGGCCCCGCGGGCCCGCACCAAGCGCACCCCGCGTGCCACCCGGACCAACTTCGAGCTGTACGGCTGGCTGTTCATGCGCCTGTCCGGCGTCGTGCTCGTCGTGCTGGTCCTGGGCCACCTGCTGATCCAGCTCGTGCTGGACGGCGGCGTGACCAAGGTCGGCTTCGCCTTCGTGGCCGGCCGCTGGGCCTCGCCGTTCTGGCAGGGCTGGGACCTGATCATGCTGTGGCTGGCCATGCTGCACGGCGGCAACGGCCTGCGTACCGTGATCAACGACTACGCCGAACGGGCGAACACCCGGTTCTGGCTCAAGACGCTGCTGTTCACGGCGACAGCGTTCACCATCCTGCTCGGCACGTTGGTGATCTTCACCTTCGACCCGAACATCCGCTAAGCCAGGGCTGGGACAGGGAAGCGACCCCTCATGCAGATCCACAAGTACGACACCGTCATCGTCGGCGCCGGCGGCGCCGGCATGCGCGCGGCCATCGAGTCGACCAAGCGCAGCCGTACCGCCGTGCTGACGAAGCTCTACCCCACCCGCTCCCACACCGGCGCCGCCCAGGGCGGCATGGCCGCCGCCCTCGCGAACGTCGAGGAGGACAACTGGGAGTGGCACACCTTCGACACGATCAAGGGCGGTGACTACCTGGTCGACCAGGACGCCGCCGAGATCCTCGCGAAGGAGGCCATCGACGCGGTCCTCGACCTGGAGAAGATGGGCCTGCCGTTCAACCGGACGCCGCAGGGCAACATCGACCAGCGCCGCTTCGGCGGGCACACCCGCAACCACGGCGAGGCCGCCGTGCGCCGCTCGTGCTACGCCTCGGACCGCACCGGCCACATGATCCTCCAGACGCTGTACCAGAACTGCGTCAAGGAGGGCGTGGAGTTCTTCAACGAGTTCTACGTCCTGGACCTGCTGCTGGCCGAGGTCGACGGGGTGCAGCGCACCGCCGGCGTCGTCGCCTACGAGCTGGCCACCGGTGAGATCCACGTCTTCCAGGCCAAGGCCGTCATCTTCGCCTCCGGCGGCACCGGCAAGTTCTTCAAGGTGACCTCCAATGCGCACACCCTGACCGGTGACGGCCAGGCCGTCGCGTACCGGCGCGGACTGCCGCTGGAGGACATGGAGTTCTTCCAGTTCCACCCGACGGGCATCTGGCGCATGGGCATCCTGCTGACGGAGGGCGCCCGCGGTGAGGGCGGCATCCTCCGCAACAAGGACGGCGAGCGCTTCATGGAGAAGTACGCGCCCGTCATGAAGGACCTCGCCTCGCGTGACGTCGTCTCGCGCGCCATCTACACCGAGATCCGCGAAGGCCGTGGCTGCGGTCCCGAGGGCGACCACGTCTACCTCGACCTCACCCACCTCCCGCCGGAGCAGCTGGACGCCAAGCTCCCGGACATCACCGAGTTCGCGCGTACGTATCTCGGCATCGAGCCCTACACGGACCCGATCCCGATCCAGCCGACCGCGCACTACGCCATGGGCGGCATCCCGACCAACGTCGAGGGTGAGGTCCTGTCCGACAACACCACCGTCGTCCCGGGCCTGTACGCCGCCGGCGAGGTCGCCTGCGTATCCGTGCACGGCGCCAACCGCCTCGGCACCAACTCGCTGCTCGACATCAACGTCTTCGGACGCCGCGCCGGCATCGCCGCCGCCGAGTACTCCGCCACGACGGACTACGTCGCGCTCCCGGAGGACCCGGCCTCGGTCGTCGTCGCCCAGGTCGAGGGTCTGCGCAACTCCACCGGCAAGGAGCGGGTCTCCGAGATCCGCAACGCGCTGCAGGAGTGCATGGACAAGAACGTGATGGTCTTCCGCACCGAGCAGACCATCAAGGAAGCGGTCGAGGAGATCGCCCACCTGCGCGAGCGCTACAAGAACGTCTCCGTGCAGGACAAGGGCAAGCGGTTCAACACCGACCTCCTCGAAGCCATCGAGCTGGGCAACCTGCTCGACCTCGCCGAGGTCATGGCCATCTCCGCCCTGGCGCGCAAGGAGTCCCGCGGCGGTCACTACCGCGAGGACTACCCGAACCGCGACGACATCAACTTCATGCGGCACACCATGGCGTACCGCGAGGTGGGGGCCGACGGCACCGAGTCGATCCGACTCGACTACAAGCCGGTCGTGCAGACCCGCTACCAGCCGATGGAGCGTAAGTACTGATGAGCACCCCGACGCTTGAGAAGCACAGCGACGCACTGGACGCCGCCGAGGCGGCCGCCGGTCACCTGATCACCGTCACACTGCGGATCCGCCGCTTCAACTCCGAGGTCTCGGACGAGGCGAACTGGATCGACTACCAGTTCGACATCGACCCCAAGGAGCGTGTCCTCGACGCCCTCCACAAGGTCAAGTGGGAGATCGACGGCACCCTGACCTTCCGGCGCTCCTGTGCCCACGGCATCTGCGGCTCCGACGCCATGCGCATCAACGGCCGCAACCGCCTCGCGTGCAAGACCCTGATCAAGGACATCAACCCCGAGAAGCCCATCACCGTCGAGCCCATCAAGGGCCTGACCGTGCTCAAGGACCTCGTCGTTGACATGGATCCCTTCTTCCAGGCCTACCGTGACGTCATGCCCTTCCTCATCACCAAGGGCAACGAACCCACCCGCGAGCGCCTCCAGTCCCCCGAGGACCGCGCGCGCTTCGACGACACCACCAAGTGCATCCTGTGCGCCGCCTGCACCTCGTCGTGCCCGGTGTTCTGGAACGACGGCCAGTACTTCGGCCCGGCGGCGATCGTCAACGCCCACCGCTTCATCTTCGACTCGCGCGACGAGGGCGGCGAGCAGCGGCTGGAGATCCTCAACGACAAGGACGGCGTCTGGCGCTGCCGTACGACCTTCAACTGCACGGACGCCTGCCCGCGCGGCATCGAGGTCACCAAGGCCATCCAGGAAGTCAAGCGCGCCCTCATCACGCGCCGCTTCTGATTTTTTTGACACGCCTGTCGTCGGACCCACGAGGGCCCCACCTGTTCCCGGGTGGGGCCCTCTGGTGTGTTGAAGGCGCCGGCAGCTCACTCGTTCGGAGGAAGTCCGATCGGATGAACCTTTCTTCGGATGCGTGGGAAACCCCAGCTCAGTACGGTCGCCTGTGTCGCTTGTGGCTGGTCTGACCGGCCCCCACACTGGGGAAGGAGGTACTTCCGATGACCGTTCTCGAACGCGAGACACCTTGTGAGGCTCCGATGTCCGACGTGGACGACATGGACGGCGTGGCCGAGGAGCTGTGGCAGGTCTGGAAGGCCATGGACCTTCCGGACGGCTTGAGGGCCGAGATCGTCGAGGAGTCCATCGAGGTGTCCCCCAGTGGTCGGCGTCGTCACGCCGTGCTGATCCACCGCGTCCGCCGTGCCATGGAGACCCACATCAAGGGCAGCGGCTATGACCTCTACCAGGTCTTCAACCTCATCCACGGCCGCAAGGTCTGCATCCCCGACCTCTTCATCGGCCCCGAGGACCCGGAGGACATCCCCGACGAGGAAGGCCTCGGCGTCGACGCGACCCGCGTGCCGCTCGTCGTCGAGGTCGTCTCCCCCGGTCGCGACGCCCACCAGCGCGACCACGAACGCAAGCGCCGCTTCTATGCCACCGCCGGTGTCCCCGTCTACGTGATCATCGACGACTACGACAACGACGGCACCGTCACCGTCCTCACCGAGCCCGACCCCGGGAACAGCATCTACGCAGCCGTGACGCACGCGCCGTACGGCAAGCGCGTGGTGATCCAGGACGGTCCGGCCAAGCTCTTCACGTTCGACGAGAAGATCACCGCGGCCTGACCGCCACGTGGCGGGCCAGCGCGTCCAGGGTCCGCTGCCAGGCGTCCTCGGCCGCTGACTTGTCGTAGGTCTCGGGCCGCTCGTCGCAGAAGAAGCCGTGCCCGACTCCGTTGTACGTGACCTGCTCGTGGGCCACGCCCGCATCCCGGAGGCGTTCGCCGACCCGGTGCCACTCGTCGAGCGACATGACGAAGTCGTCCGCCCCGAAGAAGCCCAGCAGGAAGCCGGTGTTGGCGGCGATCGCCTCGCTCTTGGCGGCGGGAGCGACGGGTTCGGCCAGCGGGATGCCGCCGTCCAGCAGCCAGCCGCCGTAGTAGCTGACCACCAGGTCGAAGCTCAGGCCCGTCGCCCCCAGGACTGCGATGTGTCCGCCGAGGCTGAACCCGATGATCGCAGTGCCCCCGCTGCCCGCGTGCTTCTGCGCCGCCTCCCGGGCGGCGGCGAGATCGGAGAGCACCTCCTCGCCGCGGAGCGCGGTCATCAGCCGCCGCCCCTCCGTTCGCCCCGCGTCGTCGTAGCTCAGCTCCGCACACCGCGCATTCCGCCAGTAGAAGTCGGGCGCCAGCGCGGCATATCCGGCCGCGGCCAGCCGCTCGCAGATGTCCCGCACATGCGCGGTGACCCCGAACATCTCGCCGCCCACGATCACCGCACCGGCAGGCTCACGCCCCTCCGGCAGGACGAGATACGCCTCGGGTCCCTCCTCCTCGGTGAGTGGAATCCACTGCCTCGTCATCGCGTCCCCTACGGCCATCAGACCAACCCCCTGTGAGTACGGACCCCGAGGAGTCTAGAGCGCTGGTTGGATGGCGGTATGGCTGATCTTCACGAAGTGCTGCGGGTGTTCACCGGACCGGACGGCCGCGGTGGCAACGCCCTCGGCGTCGTACGGGACGGGGCAGCGGTGCCGTCGAGGGAGGGGCGGCAGGCGCTGGCGGCTGAGCTGGGCTTCAGCGAGACGGTGTTCGTGGACGACGCGGAAGCGGGGACGGTGGACATCTACACGCCGTCCGTGCGGCTGGCGTTCGCGGGGTATCCGCTGGTGGGGGTGGGGTGGCTGCTGGGCGTGGACACGCTGCGGCCGGAGGCCGGGGTCGTACGGACGTGGCCGGAGGGCGACGTGCGGTGGATCAGGGCGCGGCCGGAGTGGGTGACGGGGAAGCGGACGGAGCGGTACGGGACCGTGGCGGAGGTCGACGCGCTGCCGGCGCCACCGCCGGGCGACGGGTGGGTGTACGCGTGGGCGTGGGCGGACGAGGCGGCGGGGAGGGTGCGGGCGCGGGGGTTTCCCCGGCGGGGGGACGGGATCGCGGAGGATGAGGCGACGGGGGCGGCGGCGCTGGTGCTGAGCGGGGAGCTGGGGCGCGGGCTGGACGTGCGGCAGGGGGTGGGGTCGCAGATCCTGACCCGGATGAATGCGGACGGGACGGTCGAGATCGGAGGGCGGGTCAGCCGGTCATAGGTGCGGCTTGTAGTTTCTGTTGTCGATGTGCGAGACACCCCCCACCTCCTCCGCCATGTCGCGACGCTCCGTACTTGGAGTCGCGCTCGCCGCCGCATTGCTGCCTGTCGGATCGGCGGCGGCGGCGGGGAGATCGACGGTCGGGGGCGAGATGCTGGGCCGGTCGGGCACGCAGGTACGGAGGAAGAGCGGGGCGCCCGCGCTGCCGGTGACGAACTCGGCGGCGTGGGTGGTGGCGGACGCGGACAGCGGGGAAGTGCTGGCGGCGCACAACGCGCATGAGCCGCTGCCGCCGGCGAGCACGTTGAAAATGCTGTTCGCGGATACGGTGCTGCCGAAGTTCCAGAAGACGCGGAAGCACACCGTGGTGGATGCCGACCTCGCCGGGATGGGGGCGGGCAGCAGTCTGGTGGGGATAGAGCGCGGGACGACGTACACGGTGGAGCAGTTGTGGCTGGGCGTCTTCCTGCGGTCGGGCAATGACGCGGTGCACGTGCTGTGCGCGATGAACGGCGGGGTGGACCGGACGGTGCGGGAGATGCGCACGCGGGCCAAGGAACTGCGGGCGAACGACACGCATGTGGTGAGCCCGGACGGTTATGACACGTCGGGGCAGGTGTCGTCGGCGTACGACCTGACGCTGTTCGCGCGGGCGGGGCTCAAGAACGACGACTTCCGCCAGTACTGCTCGACCGCGGTGGCGGATTTCCCGGCCGGGGGCGGCAAGACGTTCCAGATCCAGAACACGGATCGGCTGCTGGGCGACTACCGCGGCCTGATCGGGGTGAAGAACGGCTATACGACGAACGCGGGCAACACCTTCACCGGTGCTGCCAAGCGTGGCGGCCGGACGCTGCTGGTGACCGTCATGCACCCGACGTCGGGCTACGACGAGGTGTACCGGGAGGCGGCGGCCCTGCTCGACTGGGGCTTCGGGGCGGCGGGGAAGGTCGAGGCGGTGGGCGAACTGGTGCCGCCGCTGAGCGAGGCGAGCCCGTCGCCGAGCGCGTCGGCGGACCCGGGATCCGGAGGCGTCACGAGGACGGCGTCGTCGGCCGGCGCCGGGCGTTCGTGGCTCGGGTCGGGCTCCACCGCGGCCCTGGTGACGCTGGTTGCCGGGGCCACCCTGGCGCTGCGGCGGCACCCGAAGCCGGCGCGGGGCAGGCGGGCGGCCGGGGCCGGCGGTGGGGGCGGCGGGCGGCGGCGGAAGTAGCGGGCTGCGGGCGTCAGTTGCGGGCGACCCAGACCTGGTTGAGGTGGGCCTGGTAGTAGCAGGGCGTGAGCCCGAGGGCGAGGCCCAGGCCGAGGCCGGTGAGGCCGGACGCGGAGCCGTGGAGCCCGGCACGGCGTTGGGCCTGGGCTATGCGGCAGCCGGTGTTGTAGAGCGAGGCGACGGCCGGGATGACGGCGATCGCGCCGACGGACACGGCCAGGACCGCAAGGGCCGGGCGGACCTTGATCTCGGGGTCGAAGTCGCGCAGTTCGCGGTTGGCGCGGTAGTACCAGAGGAGCCAGTAGAGGCCGAGGGTGGCGACGCCCAGCAGCCAGACGGCGACCGGGCGGCGCAGTTCCCCGGACGGGGTCGCCAGGCCCGCTCGCGGGGAGAGCGCGTACGCCCCCACGCCCACGACCGCGCCGTAGCGCGCTTCATCGAACATCCTGCCCCCCAGGTGCACGTACTCATCGAACACTCAAACGGCATGGCCGGAATCGCGGACAGCCTGGCCCCGGCTGCCGCGACGGCATTTCGCATCAAAGAGAAGGCAAACGTAGTGCCTGGCTCTACGCGTGTCAGCAGGGGCCCGGCCACAGGTTTCGGACAGTTTTCCGGCATCGGAGACGCTGCCCCGCGCACTGGGGGTGCGGCGGGGCAGCGTGTGCGGATCCTATGACGATTGAGTGTTCAAGGTGTGCGCTTTGCCCGGATCCGGGAGGTCGGCCCGGGACGTCGGATCCGGGGCCTCGTTGTCCGCGGCGACGGGCAGCGTGACCCGCACCGTCAGCCCCGCGCCCGGCGCGGTCTCGACCGCGACGGCGCCGTCGTGGGCGTGGATGACGGCTTCGACGATGGACATGCCCAGCCCGCTGCCGCCGGTGGCGCGGGCGCGGTCGGGGTCGGCGCGGAAGAAGCGGTCGAAGACGCGGGAGGCGTCCTCCTCGCGCATGCCGGGGCCGGTGTCGGTGATGCTGAGCACGGCGTCGCCCGACCGGCTCAGGAGACCGACCGTCACCGGGGATTCGGCGGGGGTGTGGACGCGTACGTTGCTGAGCAGATTGCCGACGACCTGACGCAGCTTGGCCTCGTCGCCGCGCACTTCGACCGGGCCGTCGCCCGCGCAGGTCACGCTGACCGGCCGCTGAGGCTGCTGTGCACGCAGGTCGGCGACCCCGTCGTGGACGAGTTCGCGGAGGTCCACGGCGCGCAGCCGCAGGGCGGGGCGGTGCTCGAGGCGGGCCAGGGAGAGGAGTTCGTCGACGAGCCGGCCCATGCGCTCGGACTCGGCGGAGACGCGCGTCAGGGCGCGCTCGCTCTCCTCGGCGTCGAGCATGCACTTCTGGTAGAGCTCCAGATAGCCGCGCACGGTGGCGAGCGGGGTGCGCAGTTCGTGGGAGGCGTCGGCGACGAACTGGCGGAGCCGGGCGGCGGCGTCCTCGCTGGTGAGGAGGGCCTGTTCGATCTGGTGGAGCATGGTGTTGAGGGCCACGCTGAGCTGGTCGACCTCGGCGCTGGCCTTGTCGGCCTCGGGGACGCGCCGGGACAGGTCGCCGCCGGCGATGGCGCTCGCGGTCTCGACCATCTGCTCCAGGGGCCGCAGCCGCCGCCGTACGCCCCGCAGGGATCCGAAGGCCAGCAGCCCGAGCAGGAGGATGCCGACCACCGCCTCGACGATGAAGAGGTGGAAGACCGCCCTGATCACGCCGTTGAGCCGCATGCCCTTGACGACCATGCTGCCGTCGTCGAGGCGGGCGATGGCGACCCGGTAGTAGTCGCTGCCGCTGCTCACCGTGACGGCGTCGCCGGAGGTGGCGACGGCGCCCGGGTTCGAGATGGCCCGGGTCAGCCGGGCGCGCTCCGCGGTGGCCGGCACGGCCTGGCCCAGGCAGGCGTCGAGGGTCCGGCCGTGCGGGTCGAGGATGACGAAGAGGTCCTGGTCGAAGGCCGTGATCGTGTCACGGTTCGTGCTGGAGTTATCCACCAGCCCGGCCGTCGTACACAGCCTCCGCAGGCTGCCGGCGGTGAGCGAGGTCCGCTCGAGGCCGGCCTGCGAGGCGTGCAGCGAGTCGTCGATCTCGCCGACCAGCAGGGTGTACATGCCGACCAGGCTCGCGATCCCGGCCAGTACCAGCCCGGCTGCCAGCAGGGCCACGTTGGCGAGGGTGATGCGCCCGCGCAGCGTCCGCGGATGCCACCGGCTCACGCCCGCACCGCCCGCAGTCCGTAGCCGATGCCGCGCTTGGTCTCGATCAGCGGCGGGCCGAGGTGGTCGAGTTTGCGCCGCAGGTAGCTGATGTACGTCTCCAGGACGGTCGACTCGACGTCGAAGTCGTAGCTCCACACGTCCTGCAGCAGTTGCTCCTTGGTGACGATCCGCCCGGCGTTGCGCAGCAGCTGCCGCAGCAGGTTGTACTCGGTCGGCGTGAGGTCGACCGGTTCGCCGCCGCGCCGGACGCTGTACGTGGCCTCGTCCATCTCCAGGTCGCCGTGCCGCAGCACGGGGTCGGGGACGATGTTCCGCCGGGTGCGGCGCAGCACGGCCTGGACGCGGGCCACCACCTCGTCGACGCCGAAGGGCTTGGTGATGTAGTCGTCGCCGCCGAGGGCGAGTCCGGCGACGACGTCGCGTGGGGCGTCCCGTGCGGTGACGAAGATCACGGCCAGCTCGTCGGGAAACGTACGTTCCGCTCGGAGGGTGCGGCAGACCTCCCAGCCGTTGCCGTCGGGCAGCATGACGTCGAGCAGCACCAGGTCGGGCCGGTGTTCGCGGGCGGCGGCCAGTGCCTCACGGCCGGTGGCGGCGGTGTGCACGGCGAATCCGTGGAACTTCAGGGTGATCCTGAGGATGTCCGCGATACTCGGCTCATCCTCGACGATCAGGACCGTGGCGCTCTCCATGGCTCCAGTATCGGCGTCACGGTCCCGGGCGCCGGTCGCCGGAACTTTGGAGTTCCTTGAGAGATCCCCGAGCCGCTTGGCGGAACCTTGTCCGCCCACGGAGGCTGATGTCATACCTCTGATACCGATGAAGGAGCTGTGGCCGTGGCCGCTTTGGCGCGATGGTGCTACCGGCACAAATGGATGGTGGTACTGCTCTGGGTGGTGGCCCTGGTGGGTGTCGGCGCCGCCAGCAACACCATGGGCAGCAATTACGCCAACGTCTTCCAGCTGCCCGGCACCGAGTCCGCCAAGGTGCTGAGTCTGATGGACAAGGCGTTCCCCAAGAGCTCCGGTGAGGCCGACAGTGTCGTCTGGCACACCGACAGCGGCTCGGTGAAGGACGCCGCGGTCAAGGCCGAGATGACGGCGACCCTGGCGAAGATCGCCAAGCTCCCGGACGTCGGCTCGGTCGCGAGCCCGTACGCGCCCACGGGCGCGGCCCAGATCAGCCAGGACGGCCGCACCGCGTACGCCACCGTCACCTGGAGCAAGCTCGGCAGCGAGCTGACCGTCGACCAGGTGAACACGTTCGTCGACACCGCGCAGGCGGCGGACACCAAGGGCCTCGATGTCGAACTCGGCGGCCAGGCGGTGCAGCAGGCGGAGCAGCCGCCGATGGGCCTGAGCGAGCTGGTGGGCATCGCCGCCGCCGCGATCGTGCTCTACCTGGCCTTCGGCTCGCTCTTCGGCATGCTGCTGCCGATCCTGACCGCGATCTTCGGCGTCGGCACGTCGGTGTCGGCGATCGCGCTGCTCAGCCATGGCATGGATCTGGCCGACCTCTCCCCGACGTTGGCGTCGCTGGTCGGCCTGGGCGTGGGCATCGACTACGCCCTGTTCATCGTCACCCGCCACCGCAAGGGCATCCTGCGTGGCCTGTCCCCGGAGGAGGCCGCCGTCAAGGCGGTCAACACCTCGGGGCGGGCGGTGCTGTTCGCGGGCGGCACGGTGTGCATAGCGCTGCTGGGCATGTACGCGGTCGGCCTGAGCTTCCTCAACGGTCTCGCGGTCTCCGCCGCGCTCACCGTCGTCCTCACCGTCGCGGCCTCCGTCACCCTGCTGCCCGCGATGCTCGGCGTCCTCGGCTCACGGGTGCTCAGCCGCCGCCAGCGGCGCCGGCTCGCCGAGCGCGGCCCGGAGAGCGAGGAGGCGACCGGCGCCGCCGCGCGTTGGTCCGGCTTCGTCCAGCGGCACCCGCGGGTGCTCGCGGTCGTCGCGGTCGCGGTGATGGCCGTGATCGCCATCCCGACGCTCTCGCTGCGCCTCGGCTCCTCCGACCAGGGCAACAACCAGTCGACGACGACCACCCGCAAGGCGTACGACATGCTGGCCGACGGCTTCGGCCCCGGCTTCAACGGCCCGCTGACGATCCTGGCCGAAGTCCCCGGCGGCACGGCCGATGTGAAGGCCCTGGACGGCCTGGTCGCCGACATCCGTACGCAGAAGGGCGTGGCGGCCGTCAACGCGGTGCCGGTCAAGCCGGGCGCCACGATCGCCGTGGTGCAGGTCGTGCCGACCACCTCACCGCAGGCCGTCCAGACGGACGACCTCATCGACCGCCTGCGCGGCGACGTGATCCCGGCCGCCGAAAAGGGCAGCACCATGCGGGCGTACGTCGGTGGGCAGACGGCGATCTTCAAGGACTTCGCCCACGTCATCACCGGCAAACTCCCGCTCTTCATCGGGGTGATCATCGCCCTGGGCTTCGTGCTGCTGCTGCTCGCCTTCCGTAGTCTCGTCGTCCCGCTCACCGCGGCGGCGATGAACCTGATCGCGGCGGCCGCCTCCTTCGGCCTCCTGGTCGCGGCCTTCCAGTGGGGCTGGGGCGGCGATCTGCTCAGCGCGGGCCGAGCCGGGCCGATCGACTCCTTCATCCCGGTGATCATGCTGTCGCTGCTCTTCGGGCTCTCGATGGACTATCAGGTCTTCCTGGTGAGCCGTATGCACGAGGAGTGGGTGCACACCCGGGACAACGCCCGCGCCGTGCGGGTGGGTCTGGCCGAGACCAGCCGGGTGATCAACTCGGCCGCCGTCATCATGATCTGCGTCTTCGGCGCCTTCGTCCTCATGGGCCAGCGCGCGACGGCCATGTTCGGCATCGGCCTGGCGGGCGCGGTCGCGCTCGACGCGTTCATCCTGCGTACGGTCCTGGTCCCGTCCCTGATGCACCTGTTCGGCGCCTCCAACTGGTGGCTGCCGGGCTGGCTCGACAAGCGACTGCCGCACCTGGCGGTCGAGCCTGCCGACGACGAGCCGGCGGAGCCGGCGAAGGAGCCCGTGCTGGCCCGCGACTAGCGGATTCCTCCCTCACCGGGAACTCCCTCTTCAAGCCCCCTGTTTCGCTCCTGAAGCAGGGGGCTTGAACGTGTTCAAAAACCGGTCTACAGTCAGTCCCGCAGTAGATTTTGAACACGTTCAACTTCGTCTACAGGGGTGGACCCATGGACCTCACGGTCGTCACATACGTCATCTACCTGGTCATCAGCGTCGCGCTGACCGTCTGGGTGGCCCGCACCCTCAGCCAGAGCGGCAAGGTCTTCCTCGCCGACGTCATGCACGGCAACGACAAGCTCGCCGACGCCGTCAACCACCTTCTGGTGGTCGGCTTCTACCTCGTCAACCTCGGCTTCGTCGCGCTCTACCTGAAGTCGGCGGACGTGGTCGAGGACTCGCGCGGCCTCTTCGAGGAGCTGTCGGTCAAGATCGGCGTCGTCCTGCTCGTCCTCGGCGGGATGCACCTCGCCAACGTCTACGTCCTCAACAAGATCCGCCGCCGGGGCGTCATGGAGCGCGAGCAGATCCCGCCGGTCGCGCCGCAGGGCTGGACCCCGCCGGCGCAGCCCGCCCGATGACCACGGCCGCGTCGGTCAACCGGCTGACCGTGCTGTACGACGAGAACTGCTCGCTCTGCTCCTTCGTACGGGGCTGGCTCATCCGGCAGCCTCAACTGGTCCCCCTCGACCTGGTCCCGGCCGGGTCCGAGGAGGCCCGGCGCAGGTTCCCGAGCCTGGACCACGCGGCGACGCGGGCCGAGATCACGGTGGTCGGCGACGCGGGGCACGTCTACTGGGGCGAGGCGGCCTGGCTGGTCTGCCTGTGGGCGCTGGCCGAATACCGGCCCATGGCGCACCGGCTCAGCACCAAGGCGGGCGCCCCGCTCGCCCGGGCGGCGGTGCTGGTGGCGGCGAAGTACCGGCAGGCGCAGTGGGGGCCGCAGGCCTGCGCCAACAGCTGCGAAACGCCCCGTTAGGCTCACGACGTGGAAGACGCGACTCCGGCCAAGAAGAGCGAGCAGACCCGGACCCTCATTCTGGAGACCGCGATGCGGCTCTTCGAGGAGCGGGGCTACGACAGGACGACGATGCGCGCCATCGCCAAGGAGGCCGGGGTCTCGGTCGGCAACGCGTACTACTACTTCGACAGCAAGGAACACCTCGTCCAGGGCTTCTACGACCGTCTCGCCGCCGAGCACCGGGCGGCGGTCCGCGAGGTCCTGGACAGCGGCGAACGCGATCTGGCCGCCCGGCTGCTCGGGGTGATGAACGCCTGGCTCGAGGTGTCGGAGCCGTACCACCGCTTCGCCGTCCAGTTCTTCAAGAACGCGGCCGACCCCGAGAGCCCGCTCAGCCCCTTCTCACCCGACTCGCACCGGGCCCGGGACGCCGCCATCGCCGTCCACCAGGAGGTGCTGACCGGCTCCGGCGTCAAGGTCGACGCCGAACTCGCGGAGATCCTCCCCGAGTTGATGTGGCTGTACCAGATGGGCGTGGTGCTCTTCTGGGTCTACGACCGCTCCCCCGACTCCGAGCGCACCCGCCGCCTCGTCGCCCGCACCGCCCCGCTCGTCGCCCGGCTGACCGCACTGTCCCGCTACCGGATCCTGCGGCCCGTCGCCCGCGAGATCAGGGGCGCGCTCGCGGAGTTCCTCCACTTCCCGGATCAGTCCTCCGCCTCCGGGGACAGCAGCGGCAGCACCAGCACCGGGTGAACCGACCAGGAGCGGCGGCCCAGCTCGGTGTCCACGCCGAAGGCGTAGCTCTGCCCGGCCCGTAACCGCCGCAGTGTCTCCTCGAGGCCGGACGCGTCAGCCAGCCAGTGCCACGCCGCCATGAACGGCTCGTGTTCGGCTCCGCCGCTCGCGAAGCTCCGTACGCACGCGCGCATCCAGTCCATGGCCTGCGCCGCCGTCGCCACGACGCAGCGCTCCGGCGGATGACCGGGGGCTCCGGGGTCGCGCCGTCCGCCGGCGTGGCACCAGTAGCCCTCGGTGGTCCGTATCCGCGTCGTCACGATCTTTCAGCGCGGCGGGCCCCCGGGATGTCACACCCCCGGTCCGCGGGGAGCGGTTTCCGGTCAGGTTTTGAGCGACCCGAGGGTGACGATCGTGATGTCCGAGGGCGCCCCCACCCGGACCGGCGGTCCCCAGGCGCCCGCGCCCCGGGTCACGTAGAGCTGGGTGTCGCCGTAGCGCTCCAGGCCCGCGACGGTCGGATTGGCCAGCGCGGCAACGTAGTTGCCGGGCCAGAGCTGGCCGCCGTGGGTGTGCCCGGACAGCTGGAGGTCCACCCCGTGCTTGACCGCCTCGTGGATCATCACCGGCTGATGGGCGAGCAGCACGGCGGCACGGGTGCGGTCCCGGTCGTCCAGCGCCTTGCCGTAGTCGGGGGCTTCGCCGTGGCTCGCGCCGCTGATGTCGTTGACCCCGGCGAGGTCGAAGCCCGCGCCGATCTCGACCCGGGCGTTCTCCAGGGGGTGCACGCCCAGTTCGCGTACGAAGTCCACCCACTGGTCGGCGCCCGAGAAGTACTCGTGGTTTCCGGTGACGAAGTACGAGCCGTCGCGCGCCCTGAGCTGCGCCAGCGGCTCCGCCGCCGGGCCGAGTTCCGGCACGCTGCCGTCCACCAGGTCGCCGACGATCGCCACCAGGTCGGGGCGGGCGCCGTTGATCGTGTCCACGATCCGCTGGGTGTGCGCCCGGCCCAGGATCGGGCCCAGGTGGATGTCGCTCACCACCGCGATCCGGTAACCGTCGGCCTTGGCGGGCAGCTTCGCCAGCGGCACGGACACGTACTTCAGGCGCGGTCCGCGCAGCACGCCGTACGTCCCGTAGCCCACGGTCGCCGTCGCGGCTGCGGCGGCGCCGATCGCCACCGTACGGGCGACGAAGAGCCGGCGGCTCGGCTCGGCCGAGGGCTCCGGTGTGGGCTCCGGTTCCTTCGTCGGCAAGGCCCGGCGCAGCAGCGGCCGTACGGCCTCGCCCACCACCAGAGCCAGGATCAGATAGAGCAGCACCGCCAGCCACAGATACCCCGGCCAGGCCAGCCACCGCTCCTGCGCCAGCGGCAGCAACCGCCCGCCGAGCAGCGCGCCCAGGCTCAGCAGCGGCAGGACGACGGCGAGCACCGTCCCCGCACGCCGCCACCGGCCGCGCGGCACTGACACGTCACGGACCAGCCGCTTCCATACGTACCAGTGCGCACCACCGAAGGCCGCGAGGACGACCGGGATGATCGCGAAGATCACGCCGCCTCGCTACGCAGCGCCCTCAGGCCGCGCAGCCCGAGCACGCCGATCGCGGTGCCCAGGAGGAAGGAGACGATGGCGAGGGTGAGATGGATCCAGAAGTACGCGGTCGGCGAGCCGTGGTCGCCGTGCGCGAAGGCCAGCCCGCTCGTGTCCTTCCACAGGTTCTTGACGAACGTCGTCCATACCACCCAGCTCCACACGCCGAAGGCGACGAGGAACCAGGACACGCGGCGGCTGAGCTTCATGCCTCCAGTATGAGCAGGCCTGTCATCGCGACTGCCGCTGGGGGCGGATGGTTGCGTTCCGGGGGCGTGGGACTGCTCACGGCCAAGATCCGCCCCTATAGCTGCCGGATTCTCAGCTGGGCCCTGTACGTTCTCCCCCGTGCCCATGCCTTTTCGCGCCGCGCGCCGCCCTGCCCTGGCCCTGTCCGCCCTCGCGCTCACCTGCGGGACCGCTGTGGCCACCGCCCCCGGCGCGTACGCGAAAAGCAGCCCGTCCGCGACGCCGACTCCCCCGGCCTCCATGTCGACCATCGGCGGCGACGCGCTCGGCAGACCCGGCACCCAGGCCACCCTCCAGCCCGGCGCCCCGGCCCTGCCGAAGAAGATCACGGCCCGGTCGTGGATCATCTCCGACGCCGAGAGCGGCGAGGTGCTCGCCTCGCACAACGCCCACTGGAAGCTCGCCCCGGCCAGCACCCTCAAGATGCTCTTCGCGGACACCGTCCTGCCGAAGTTCGCCAAGACGCAGACCCACAAGGTCGTCACCTCCGACTTCGACGGCATAGGAGAGGGCAGCAGCCTCGTCGGCATCAAGGAAGGCCTGACCTACACCGTCAAGGACCTCTGGCTCGGCGTCTTCCTCCGCTCCGGCAACGACGCCGTCCACGTCCTGTCCGCCATGAACGGCGGCGTCGACGAGACCGTCCAGGAGATGCAGCGCAAGGCCGAGGACCTCCAGGCGAACGACACCACGGTCATCTCCCCCGACGGCTACGACATGCCGGGCCAGCAGTCGTCCGCGTACGACCTGTCCCTCTTCGCCCGCGAGGGCCTGCAGAACGCCGACTTCCGCGAGTACTGCTCCACCGTCCGGACCCAGTTCCCCGGCGACTGGAACAAGGCCAAGAAGGGGAAGAAGAAGACCCGGTCGACCTTCGAGATACAGAACACCGACCGCCTCCTCGTCGGCGACTACTCCCTGAGCCCCTACAAGGGCCTCGCCGGCGTCAAGAACGGCTACACCACCAACGCCGGCAACACCTTCACCGGCGTCGCCCAGCGCGGTGACCGGACCCTCCTGGTCACCGTCATGCATCCGGCCTCCGGCCACGACATGGTCTACGACGAGGCCGCCCAGCTCCTCGACTGGGGCTTCAAGGCCTCCGCCTCCGGCAAGGTCACCCCCGTCGGCACCCTCGTCGCCCCCAAGTCCGCCCAGGCCGCCGCCTCCGCGTCCGCATCCCCCTCGGCCTCCCCCGGCGACCCCGCCTCGGCCACCTCCGTCTCCGCCGACTCCACCACCGGCGGCATGTGGACGGCCCTGGCCATCGCCTTCGGCTCCATGGCCGTCGTCGCCGCCATCGGCTTCCTCGTACGGAGGCGCTGGCCCCTGCCCGGAGGCCGCGCCCGCTGACGGACAACGGCTCGCCCTCACCCGGAGAAGCCGTCTCCTCCACGTCAGCGTGCTCGGGCTGATCACCGCCCGGACGCAGTGACCGGCGGCGGGGCGGACGCCGCCTTCGCGCGCAGGCGGCGGCGCTCGCGCGTCTGCTCGTACGCCTGGATGCCTCCGATGTGCTGGGTGGCCGTCCAGGAGGCGCAGTACAGGAGCAGCTTGGCGATGAAGTTGATCCACAGGAGCAGGGCGACAGGGACGCCGAAGGCGCCGTACATGCTCTTGGTGGCGACGCCCTGCATGTAGCCGCTGAGCAGGATCTTGAGGAGCTCGAAGCCGACGGCGCCGATGAGGCCGGCGATGAGGACGGCGCGGCGGGCCGGGGTGACGCGGGGCAGCCAGGTGAGGAGGTAGGTGATGAGGACGAAGTCGACCACGACGGCGATGCAGAAACCGACGGCGGCGAGCAGGACGCTCCCGGGGCCGTGGTCGGAGAGGCCGAGGTGGCGGGCGGCCCAGCCGACCGCCGAGGTGGCGAAGGCCGAGCAGGCGGCGGAGACCAGGGCGACGGCGCCGAGGCCGATGAGCACGCCCATGTCGGCGAGCTTCTGGACGAAGGGGTTGGCAGGCTCGTTGTCCTTGGCCCAGACGGCGCGGAGGCAGTCGCGCAGGGAGCCGACCCAGCCGATGCCGGTCACGAGCAGCAGGACGCCGGCGATGAGGCCGACCGTGCCGGCGTTGGCTACCAGGCCGTTGATGTCGAGCTGGTCGGCGATGCCGGGGACCTGCTCGCTGAGCTTGGACTCCAGCTGCTTCAGCTGCCCGGGGGTCAGCAGGGCCGCGCCGACCGCCGCGCCCACGGTGAGCAGCGGGAAGAGCGCGACGAAGCTGGTGAAGGTGATGGCGGCGGCGAGCCGGGTCCAGTGCACGCTGTCCAGGTGCTCGTACGCGCGCCAGGCGTGGGTCCGCATGAGCCTCGTCGCCCAGGGCCCGATCACCGGGAGCCGTGTCAGCCAGTCCATAGATCGCGCCTACCCTCTGTCACGACGTGCACTCCAGAGGCGGAGGCGGTCCGGAACCGGTTGCCCCGGCGGCTCAGCCGGGTGGCGCCCCCGCCGCGTCCATGGCGGCCGCGCCCTGCTGGTGCGGCACGACCGGGCGCGGCCCGGCGGCGGGGCCGGCCGAGCCGAAGGGGTACTCGCACACCTTGCGCCACACGCCGGCGTCGTCCTGCTCGTAGAGGGCGAAGCCGTTCGCGCTCCAGGCGGCGGTGAAGTCGGCGAGCTCCAGCTGCGCCCGGTCCATCGCCTCCTCGGAGATGCCGTGGGCGACGGTGACGTGCGGGTGGTACGGGAACTGCAGCTCGCGCCGGAGCGGCCCGGAGCGGACCTGCTCCTGGAGCTCGGCGCATTCGCGTACGCCGTCGGCCAGCTCCACGTACACGACCGGCGACAGCGGCCGGAAGGTGGCGGTGCCGGCGAGACGCATCCGGAAGTCGCGGCCCGCGGCGGCGACGGCCGCCAGGTGCTCGCGGACAACCGGCACCCGTTCGGACGCAACCTCGGTGGGGGGCAGAAGCGTCACATGGGTGGGGATGCAGTGCGCCAGCGGATCGCCGAAGCCGGCGCGCCGCTGCTGGAGCAGGCTGCCATAGGGCTCCGGGACCGCGATCGACACACCGATCGTGCGGTACCCCACGCGTTCACCCCTTCCCTAGGTCGTCGCGGATGCCAGCTGCAAGTGTGACCCCGGCACAGGCCGATGGGCGAGCGTCGTACGTCACACGCGCGCGGGACGTAAGTCCTGTCCGGCCCGGCTCGGGCTCGGCTCGGTCCTCGAGCCGGTCCTCGGGTCAGTGCTTGGCGGGCAGGAAGCCGACCGCGTCATAGGCCTTGGCCAGCGTCTCGGCTGCCACCGCGCGGGCCTTCTCCGCGCCCTTCGCCAGGACCGAGTCCAACGTCTCCGGGTCGCCCAGGTATTCCTGGGTGCGCTCGCGGAAGGGTGTGACCCACTCCACGTACACCTCCGCAAGGTCGGTCTTCAGCGCACCGTAGCCCTTGCCCTCGTACTTCTGCTCCAGTTCCGGGATTCCGGTACCGGTGAGGGTGGCGTAGATCGTCAGCAGGTTGCTGATGCCGGGCTTGTTCTGCTCGTCGAAGCGGACCACGGTCTCGGTGTCGGTGACCGCGCTCCTGATCTTCTTCGCGGAGGCCTTCGGCTCGTCGAGCAGGTTGATCAGGCCCTTGGGCGAGAGCGCCGACTTGCTCATCTTGGCGGTCGGGTCCTGCAGGTCGTAGATCTTCGCCGTCTCCTTGACGATGTACGGAGCCGGCACGGTGAAGGTCTCGCGGAAGCGGGTGTTGAAGCGCTCGGCGAGGTCGCGGGTCAGCTCGATGTGCTGGCGCTGGTCCTCGCCGACGGGCACGGCGTTCGCCTGGTAGAGCAGGATGTCGGCGACCTGGAGGATCGGATACGTGAACAGGCCGACCGTCGACCGGTCCGCGCCCTGCTTCGACGACTTGTCCTTGAACTGCGTCATCCGGGAGGCCTCGCCGAAGCCGGTGAGGCAGTTCATCACCCAGCCGAGCTGGGCGTGCTCGGGGACGTGGCTCTGCACGAACAGCGTGCAGCGGTCCGGGTCGAGCCCGGCGGCGAGCAGCTGGGCGGCGGCGAGCCGGGTGTTGGCGCGCAGCTCGGCGGGGTCCTGCGGGACGGTGATCGCGTGCAGGTCCACGACCATGTAGAACGCGTCGTGGGTCTCCTGGAGCGCCACCCACTGTCGGACCGCGCCCAGGTAGTTCCCCAGGTGGAACGAACCTGCGGTGGGCTGGATGCCGGAGAGCACACGGGGTCGATCGAAGGCCATGGCATTTATTCTCTCAGGTCCCGGGTCCTGCTCCGGCATCCTCCGCGTACGACGCGTACGACGCGTCAGCTCAGGTCGATCCCCGGGTAGAGCGGGAAGCCGGCCAGCAGGTCGGCGGCGCGCTTGGCGACCTGCTCGGCGACGGCGGCGTCCAGGGTGTGCTGGGCCTTGGAGGGCTTGCCGCTGGCGGCCGTGGCGGGCTCGGCGTTCTGCAGGACCGTGTCGATCAGCCCGGCGATCTCGTCCATCTCCGCCACGCCGAGGCCGCGCGTGGTGAGCGCGGGCGTGCCGAGGCGGATGCCGGAGGTGTACCAGGCGCCGTTGGGGTCGTGGGGGACGGAGTTGCGGTTGGTGACGATCCCCGAGTCCAGCAGCGCGGTCTCGGCCTGGCGGCCGGTGAGGCCGTACGACTGGACGTCGGCGAGTACGAGGTGGTTGTCGGTGCCGCTGGTGACCAGCGTGGTGCCGCGACGCAGCAGGCCCTCGGCGAGCGCGGCGGCGTTGTCGACGATCCGCTGGGCGTAGTCCTGGAAGTCCGGCTGCCGCGCCTCGGCGAGCGCCACGGCCTTGGCGGCCATGACATGCGGGAGCGGGCCGCCCAACACCATCGGGCAGCCCCGGTCGACGTGCTCGGCCAGCTCCTCCTGGCACAGCACGAGGCCACCGCGCGGGCCGCGCAGCGACTTGTGGGTGGTGCTGGTGACGATCTGCGCGTGCGGTACGGGATCGAAGTCGCCGGTGAGGACCTTGCCGGCGACCAGGCCCGCGAAGTGCGCCATGTCGACCATGAGGGTCGCGCCGACCTCGTCGGCGATCTCGCGCATGATGCGGAAGTTGACCAGGCGGGGGTAGGCGGAGTAGCCGGCCACGATGATGAGCGGGCGGAACTCGCGGGCGGTCTCGCGCAGCGCGTCGTAGTCCAGCAGCCCGGTCACCGGGTCCGTGCCGTAGCTGCGCTGGTCGAACATCTTGCCCGAGATGTTGGGCCGGAAGCCGTGGGTGAGGTGGCCGCCCGCGTCCAGCGACATGCCCAGCATGCGCTGGTTGTTGAACTCGGCCCGCAGCGTGGCCCAGTCCTGCTCGGTCAGGTCGTTGACCTGCCGCACCTCGGCGCGCTTGAGCGCGGGGCTCTCGACCCGCTGGGACAGCACGGCCCAGAAGGCGACCAGGTTGGCGTCGATGCCCGAGTGCGGCTGTACGTAGGCGTGCTCGGCGCCGAAGAGGGCGCGGGCGTGTTCGGCGGCGAGCGCTTCGACGGTGTCGACGTTGCGGCACCCGGCGTAGAAGCGGCGGCCGATGGTGCCCTCGGCGTACTTGTCGCTGAACCAGTTGCCCATCGCGAGCAGGGTCGCCGGGGAGGCGTAGTTCTCGCTGGCGATCAGCTTGAGCGAGGCACGCTGGTCCTCGAGCTCTTGGCCGATGGCGTCCGCGACGCGCGGCTCGACGGCACGGATGACGTCCAGGGCGTTGCGGTAGGCGACGGTCTCGCGGGTGGGCGTCGTCGCGTTCGGGTCGTTGGGGACGTTCGGGTTCGCGGGCATGGGGCCTCCTCGACGGCAGCGGGACGGCCCAGGCGCACGGCTCTGTGTACTGAGCCGCTCCCCGATGGTTGTCCCCATCCCAGCGCGCCAGTCACGGCTCAGGAGAAGTTTATCAAGCGGGGTTCACCGGAAGGTTTCGTCACATTCCGGGTGAGCGACGATAGAAATGACTCCTTGCGTACCGCGAACGGAGAAAACGACGTGACCGACGTGACCGAGGTGCCCGGCGTGCCTGGCGTGACCGAGGTGCCTGGCGTGACCAGCACGACCGGCACGACCGGGGTGACCGGTACGACCGGCGTGACGACTGCTTCCGGTCGGCACATCGCCGCGGCCGAGGCGCACAGCGCGCACAACTACCACCCCCTCCCGGTCGTCGTCGCCTCCGCCGAGGGCGCGTGGATGACCGATGTCGAGGGCGGCCGCTACCTGGACATGCTGGCCGGCTACTCGGCGCTCAACTTCGGCCACCGCAACCAGCGGCTCATCGACGCGGCCAAGGCCCAGCTCGACCGCGTCACGCTCACCTCGCGTGCCTTCCACCACGACCGCTTCGCGGAATTCTGTACGGAGCTGGCCGCGCTCTGCGGCATGGAGATGGTCCTCCCCATGAACACCGGCGCGGAGGCGGTCGAGACCGCCGTCAAGACGGCCCGTAAATGGGGCTACCGGGTCAAGGGCGTGCCCGCCGGCCAGGCGAAGATCGTGGTCGCCGCCGGCAACTTCCACGGCCGCACCACCACGATCATCAGCTTCTCGACGGACCCGGAGGCCCGGGCCGACTTCGGGCCCTACACCCCCGGCTTCGAGATCGTCCCCTACGGCGACCTCACCGCGATGGAGGCGGCGGTCGACGACCGTACGGTGGCCGTGCTCCTCGAGCCCATTCAGGGCGAGGCCGGCGTCCTCGTGCCCCCGCTGGGCTACCTGGCGGGCGTACGGGCGCTCACAGCCGCGCGCGGCACGCTGTTCATCGCCGACGAGATCCAGTCCGGCCTCGGCCGCACCGGGCGCACCTTCGCGTGCGAGCACGAGGGCGTCGTGCCGGACATGTACGTGCTGGGCAAGGCTCTGGGCGGCGGCGTCGTGCCGGTCTCGGCCGTGGTCTCGTCGGCCGATGTGCTGGGGGTCTACCGGCCCGGCGAGCACGGCTCCACGTTCGGCGGGAACCCGCTGGCGTGCGCGGTCGCGCTGGAGGTCATCGCGATGCTGCGCACCGGCGAGTACCAGCAGCGCGCCACCGAGCTCGGCGACCACCTCCACCACGAGCTGGGCCGGCTCGCCGCGACCGGCGCGGTCACGGCGGTACGGGGCCGGGGCCTCTGGGCCGGCGTCGACATCGCCCCTGAGCGCGGCACCGGACGCGAGGTCTCCGAGCACCTCATGGAGCGCCGCGTCCTCGTCAAGGACACGCACGGCGCGACCATCCGGCTCGCCCCGCCCCTCGTCATCTCCAAGGAAGACCTCGACTGGGGGCTCGACCAACTGCGGGCGGTGCTCGACGCCACGAGCTGATGGGGCTCGCCGCGTGCTGATCGGGACGGACCGGTTTCTCGACGCCCCTCCCGCTCGGGTTAGGTTCGCCGCGTGCTGATCGGAATGGTGTGCGCCCTCGGGGCGGCGGTTTGCTTCGGCGTGGCCTCGGTGCTGCAGGCGCTCGGCGCACGGGCGGCGGAGGCCGGGAGCGGCTCGGGGGTCGACGCGCGGCTGCTGGTGCGGGCGCTGGGGCAGTGGCGGTACCTGGCCGGGCTCGGCGTCGACGCGGTCGGCTTCGTACTGGAGATCATCGCGCTGCGGCGGCTTCCCATCTACGCGGTGGGGGCGGCCCTCGCGGCGAGCCTGGCCGTGACGGCGGTGACCGCGTCCCGGCTGCTCCGGATCCGGCTGTCGGGGGCCGAGTGGGGCGCGGTGGTGGCGGTCTGCGGCGGCCTGGCGATGCTGGGGCTCGCCTCGGGGGCCGAGGGCAAGGGGTCCGGGGACACCGCGCTGCGGGTGGGCGTGCTCTGCGCGGCGGTCGCCGTCCTGGCGGTCGGCGGCGCGGCCGGCCGGCTCCCCGGACGGGCCCGGGCCGCCGTGCTGGGGCTGGGCGCGGGGTTCGGCTTCGGCGTGGTCGAGGTCGCCGTCCGGCTCATCGACGACCTCGCCCCCAGCGCGGTGCTGGCCAACCCGGCGACGTACGCCCTGCTGATCGGCGGCGGGGCGGCCTTCCTGCTGCTCACCTCCGCACTGCACCGCGGGTCGGTGACCGCGGCCACGGCCGGCATGGTCATCGGCGAGACGATCGGTCCCGCCCTCGTCGGCATCGCCGCCCTCGGCGACCGCACCCGCGACGGCCTCGCCCCCCTCGCCACCGCCGGCTTCGCCCTCGCCCTCCTCGGCGCCCTCACCCTCGCCCGCTTCGGCGAGCCCGCGCCGGCGGCGTAGTGCCCGGGGCACCGCCACGCCCCTGCTGGGAGCCGCGACGGCTTCGTCGGCGACCTCGGGCTGGGGCCGGCTAGCGCAGGGCCGGGGTCAGGCGGGTGGAGACGCCGATGCGGTTCCAGGCGTTGATGGTGACGCACATGGCGAGGAGGCGGGGGAGTTCGTCGGCGTCGAAGAGGCGGGCGGCTTCGGCGTAGGTGGGGTCAGGGACACCGTGGTCGCCGAGGAGGGTGACGGCTTCGGCGAGGGCGAGGGCGGCGCGCTCGCGGTCGGTGAAGAAGGGGGCTTCGCGCCAGACGGCGACGGCGTAGAGCTTCTGCTCGGAGAGGCCGAGCTTGCGGGCGTCGGCGCTGTGCATGTCGAGGCAGAAGGCGCAGCCGTTGAGCTGGGAGGAGCGGATCTTGACGAGTTCGGCGACGGCGGGTCGAGACCGGCGGAGGCGGCGTCGTCGAGAGCGATCATGGCCTGGTAGAAGTCGGGGGCGGCCTGGGAGAGGCTGATGCGGGTGGGGCTGGTGGATGTCGTCATGGGTCAAAGCTAGGCCCGTAAAGGCCCTGGCCCGTGGTCCAATGAGGGCGTGAACGACTGGGCCAATTCAGGGATCGACCTCCATCTGGAGCTGACCGCGGGCGGCGGGACGCGGGACGCGGTGGAGGGCGCGTTGCGGGAGGCCGTGCGGGACGGGCGGCTGGCGGCGGGGACGCGGTTGCCGGCGACGCGGGTGCTGGCGGCGGACCTGGGGGTGGCGCGGAACACGGTGGCGGACGCGTACGGGCAGCTGGTCGCGGAGGGGTGGCTGACGGCGCGTCAGGGATCGGGGACGAGGGTCGCGGCGGGCGCGGGGGCGGGGGCGGCGCAGCGCGTCGCGGCGGCGGTTCCGGAGCGGGCGGAGGGTGAGCGGTACGCGTACGACCTGCGGCCCGGGTCGCCGGACCTGTCGGCGTTTCCGCGGGCGGCCTGGGCCGCGGCGGCCCGCAGGGCGCTCGCGGCGGCGCCGAACGAGGCGTTCGGCTACCAGGACCCGCGCGGGCGGCCGGAGTTGAGGGGCGCGCTTGCGGAGTATCTGGCGCGAGTGCGCGGCGTGCGGACGGATCCGGCGCTGATCGTGGTGTGCACGGGGTTCGTGCAGGCCACCGGGCTGCTGGGCCGGGCCCTGCGTGCGGAGCGCGGAGCGCGGCGGATCGCCGTGGAGGCCCTGGGGTATCCGGATACGCGGACGATCCTGCGGGGGGCGGGGCTGGAGACCGTATCCCTGCCGGTGGACGAGGACGGGGCGCGGGTCGAGGGCCTGACGGACGCCCGGGCGGACGCGGTCCTGCTGACGCCGGCGCATCAGTTCCCGGCGGGGGTGCCGCTGTCGCCGGCGCGGCGGACGGCGGCCGTGGCCTGGGCCCGGGCGGGCGGGGGCGTGGTGATCGAGGACGACTACGACGGCGAGTTCCGCTACGACAGGCAGCCGGTGGGCGCCCTTCAGGGCCTCGCCCCCGAGCACGTCGTGTACGCCGGCACCGCGAGCAAGAGCCTCGCCCCCGGACTGCGGCTGGCCTGGCTGGCACTGCCGGCCGCCCTGCTGGACGCGGTGGCCGCGCAGAAGCGGCTGGCGGACCATGTCTCGCCGGTCATCGACCAGTTGACGCTCGCCGAGCTGATCGCCTCGGGCGCGTACGACCGCCATGTGCGGCGGATGCGGCTGCACTACCGGCGCCGCCGCGACCGCCTCACCGCCGCCCTGGCCGAACGGGCGCCGGGCGTACGCGTGTCGGGCATCGCCGCCGGACTGCACGCCGTGCTCGAACTGCCGCCCGGCGCCCCGCCGGTGGCGTACCTGGTGTCGCGGGCGGCCCAGCGCGGCCTCGCCCTTCAGGGGCTCGACGCGCTGGGCGGCGAGGCGGGCGCCGGCGGCCAGGCCCTCGTGGTCGGCTACGGCACCCCGCCCGAGCACGCCTTCGCGGGGGCGGTGGACACGCTGTGCGGGCTGCTGTCCGCGATCCGCTGAATCAGCCTGGTCAGTCCTGGCCCGAGCAGGGGTCCACGCCGTCGCAGAAGGAGCCGATGACGTTGGCGAACACCGCCTGCGTGTCGGTCCATTCGTCGCTCGGGCCGGCGACCAGGAGGTAGTAGATGGTGCTGCCGTCGCTCGTGAGGAAGGCGTGGTCGATCGCGCTGCGGGGTCCGGACTTGGTGTTGGTGTACGAGTATGCGAGCTCCGCCGGCGCCGAGGCGTCCGTGTTCGCGTCCGTGCCTGTCACCTGGAAGCTGATCTGCTGGTAGTCGGCGCGCTTGGAGAGGTCCTCGGACTCGACCGTCTGGAGCGCTTCGTACGGGGTCCTGCCGTGGGCGGCGTCGCTCCCGATCTGGATCAGATGCTGCTTCTTGTTGTCGGGGGTGTAGTAGATCTGGTCGCCGTCGACGACCCGCTTCCAGCCGACCGGCACGTACAGCGCGAAGCCCTTGTCGTCCGTGACGGCCTGGTAGCCGTCCGGGAGCGTCGGGTACGCGGATTCGGTCGGCGTCGGACTCCCGCTCGCGTACGGGGACGAGGAGGAGGTGTCCGTGTACGTGTCCGTGGGCTCGGCGTAGCCGGACGCACTGCTCGAGCCGCCCGCCAGGGGCTGCTGCGGCTTCGGGTCGCCCTTGGCCAGCCACAGGCCGCCCGCGACCAGCACGCCGACGGTGACCACCGCCAGCGCCGCCAGCAGCGGGGGTGACAGCCGCGGCCCCGGGGGCGCCACCGGCTCGGGGTAGGGGCCCGGCGGGGTGGGTGGCATCGGCGGGACGGGGCCGGGGGGCAGGGAGGTGTCCGGACTCGCCCAGCGCTGGCGGTCCGCGTCCCAGCGGGCGGTCATGACAGCAGCCCCCGGATCGCCACCGCGACCGCCACCGCCGACTGGAGCCCGGCGAGGGCCGCGTTGCCGGTGGTCAGCCGCTCGCGCAGCCGCTCCAGCCTGGTCGGCTCGGCGCGGCCGGTGCGGGTGATCTCGTCCTCGACCCCGGCGAGTTCGCCGTCGACCTCGTCGATCTCGGGACCGGGGGTCAGCAGCCCGAGGTGCTGCCGCAGCAGCGTCACGGCAGCCAGCAGCTCCTCGTGGCTGCCGTCCGCGCGCTGCGCGTCGTACACCGCCTCGCTGCCGTGGCCCGCCGCGATCGCGCCGCCCGTGACGTGGCCGCCGACCACGGCCCCGCCGCTCGGCACCGCGGACGGCGGCGCGACGGGTGCGGGCAGGTCGGCGACGGGGGCGCCGCCGGTGCCCTTGCTGCTGTCGGTCGCGCGGGATTCCCGGCCGGTCGCGATGGCGCCGCCGGTGACGGAGCCGCCGACGAAGAGGCCTCCGCCTCCGACCGCCTGCTCTGCGTCGTCGTTCTCGTGATCATGCTGCTGCGTCATGTGCTGCTGCTTCCCCCCGCGTTGGCCTGCGCGCCCGCACCGCTGGCGATCGCGCCGCCGCTCATCGATCCACCGATGAAGACGCCGCCGCCCGCGACGTTGACGACCTGCTGCTCGAACTCCCCGGTCTCGTAACCCTGCGAACGCAGGGCCTCGCGCACTCCGTTGACGATGCGGTCCTGGACCGTCTTCACGTACCGGCTGATGTCCATCTCCTGGAACAGCCACACGCCCGGCATGCTGCCGAGCTCCCGCACCGACGCCGCCGGGGCGTCCGGCAGGGCGTGGCGCGGGTCGGACAGCCACAGGCGGAAGGTGCCGGCGATCGTCCGCCCGGCCGAGAAGGCGGACGCGACGCTCGCGGTGGGGCTGGTGAACAGCGCACGTACGGCTTCGCGCAGCACCCCGCTGCCGCTCTGGGCAGCGATGGCGTCGCCGCGCTTGTACTCGGCCCGGATCGGGCTCAGGACGTGCGGTACGACCTCCAGGACGAGCATGCCGCCCTGCGTGTGCACGCGGACCAGGATGGTGGTGACGACCTGCTCGTCCCACGCCCCGACCCGGATCCGCAGGAAGAGCCGGCGGGCCTCGGCGCCCTCGTCGACCGACCCCTCGATGTGCCGGGCGACCTCGTCGGGAGCGTACGAGATGAGGCCTCGCGGGGGTCCTGCCGGCAGGAAGACGCACTCCTCCAGCTCCAGATCCTTCAGCCGGTCCCGGCTGGTGGCGGCGGACGCGTCCCGCAGCCGCTCCAACTGCGGCCTGATCAGGTCCAGGACCTGGCGGCTGGTGAGCCGGTCGGACCTCCCCTCGGGCTTCTTGCGCTTCAGCTCCAGGGCGAAGGACCACGGCTCGTACGTCTCGCCCGCGCCGATGAAGGGCCGGAACGGGTCGTAGATCATCAACGCCGAGTGCTGCTCCCGGTCGATCGCGGCACCGATCCGCTGATAGCGCTCGCCGGGCGGAAGCGTCGCGCGCGGCAGCCGTTCGAAGGCCTCGGGGCTCAGCTCGTGCCGGAAGACGGCGGCGATGCGGTAGCGGTGCCAGGCGATCACGGCCGTGATCAGCAGCGGGAAGAGCAGCCCCTCGGGGGTGTCTCCCTGGCTGACCGCGACGATCGCGGCAATCCAGTACACGATGGCGGTGAAACGGCCGTAGAAGACGAAGTAGCGGGCCAGCCACTTGCGCCACCGGGAAATCCCGGCCCGGCTCGCCTTGTCGCGTTCCTCCACGTACGTCGCCGTGCCTCGGCCGCCGATGACGCGGGCGAGGAACAACTGCAGGCAGATCCACGCGTACGCGAGCGCCCACGGCGCCTGCCCCGCGACCCCGGTCCAGTCCAGGGACGAGGACGACGCCCCGGTGTACGGGTCGTACGAGGTCGAACTCAGCGACCCGTCCGAGGCGGCGAGGTCCATCCAGAAGAACCCGATCCACACCGCGAGCAGCAGCGCCGCCGTCTGCCACTCCTGCGCCCTGGCCCGCAGCGCATGCGCCAGCACCGGGACGGCGTCCACCCCCAGCGAGGGCGCCACCGGACGCTCCTCGTGCTCCACCAGCTCCTCTATGACCCGGCTCCGGAAGCCCGAGTCGAGGTACACCCCGGCACAGAGCAGCCGGGTCGCCTCGCTGTGCGCGGGATGCCGCGCCGGCGACGGCGCGGGCGACGTCGCGCGCTGCGCGGGCAGCGGTGGCGGTGAGGGTGGCGCCGGAGTCGCGGCCACCGTCGGTACGTACTCTGCTTTGCCCTGTTCCACTCGTCCCCCGAATGTGAACTGCCGTTGCGTACGTCACATTGTAGGGAGCGCAACGGCCCGCCGACGCACGCTTTTCGAAGGTGCGTTGACGGGCCGTCAGGGTGTTACGGGGTCAGATCAGGCGCTCAGATCAGGCCGAGCTCGCGGACCGCGGCGCGCATCAATTCTTGATGGCTCCCCTCGCACTGCTCGGCCCCAGGGGGCCTCACAGGCTTCGGGAAAGCCGCGTCGGACTCCGCCCGCCGGGAGCGCGCTCAGATCAGGCCGAGCTCGCGCACCGCGGCGCGCTCCTCTTCGAGCTCCTTGACGGAGGCGTCGATGCGGGCGCGGGAGAAGGCGTTGACGTCCAGGCCCTGGACGATCTCGAACTTGCCGTCCTTGGCGGTGACCGGGAAGGAGGAGATGAGGCCCTCCGGGACGCCGTAGGAGCCGTCGGAGACGACACCGGCGGAGGTCCAGTCGCCGTCGGCGGTGCCGTTGGTCCAGGTGAAGACGTGGTCGATGGCGGCGTTGGCGGCCGACGCGGCCGAGGACGCGCCACGGGCCGCGATGATCGCGGCGCCACGCTTGGCGACGGTCGGGATGAAGTCCTCGGCGAGCCACTTCTCGTCGTTGACGATCTCGGCGGCGTTCTTGCCGGCGACCTCGGCGTGGAAGATGTCGGGGTACTGGGTGGCGGAGTGGTTGCCCCAGATGGTCAGGCGGCGGATCTCGCTCACCGGCACACCGGTCTTCTTCGCCAGCTGCGAGATCGCGCGGTTGTGGTCCAGGCGGGTCATCGCGGTGAAGCGGTCGGCCGGGACGTCGGGCGCGGAGGCCTGCGCGATGAGCGCGTTGGTGTTGGCCGGGTTGCCGACGACCAGGACGCGGATGTCGTCCGCGGCGTTGTCGTTGATGGCCTTGCCCTGCGGGCCGAAGATGCCGCCGTTGGCCGAGAGCAGGTCGCCGCGCTCCATGCCGGCGGTGCGCGGGCGGGCGCCCACGAGGAGGGCTACGTTCGCGCCGTCGAAGGCCACGTTCGGGTCGTCGCTGATGTCGATGCCCTGGAGGAGCGGGAAGGCGCAGTCGTCGAGCTCCATGGCGGTGCCCTCGGCGGCCTTGAGCGCCGGCGTGATCTCCAGCAGGCGCAGCTTCACCGGCACGTCCGCGCCGAGCAGCTGGCCGGAAGCGATACGGAAGAGCAGCGCGTAGCCGATCTGGCCTGCCGCTCCGGTGACGGTGACGTTGACGGGGGTGCGAGTCATTGCCTTCTCCTGGCCTTCTCCTGCTGGAACCCTGGCCGCCCCGGCAGCGTCCCTCTGCCCCGGAACGTGGATCTCTCGGCATCAAGAGACCCAGGCCAGGCTATACCCGCCCACGACGCGCTCGCGCCCCACCCACGTGTGGCCCCGACCACCTTTCCACGGCGAGCGAAGCGAGGTGGGGGTCAGGCGCCGCGCGGCGTGCAGCCGTGCACGCCCGTGTTGAGCGTGGCGCAGGCCTTCGCCGCGGAGGGCGCGGAGACGGCGAGCATGGGGGTGTAGGCGGCCGCGGAGCCGCCGATGCGGGTGCGCTCGGTGGAGCCGGAGGCAGACGTGACGGAGATGGCGTCGCCGGGGGACGCGGCGGAGATGCGGGCCCAGACGGTGCCGCAGGTGTGGCTGTAGCGCATTTCGACGTAGGAGCCGCCGACCCAGGTGGCGGCGGCGGTGCGGGCGTACTTGCCGCCGCAGCCCATGGCCTCGGGGTCCTTGCCGGTGCAGGAGTCGCCGGCGCATTTGACGCCGGAGGGGAGGCTCTGGGCCGAGCCGGAGGTGGATGGGGACGCGGAGGGCGTGGCGGCCGCCCGTTCGGGGGCGGAGGGGCCGCGGAGCAGGAACGTCGCGCCGAGGACGGCGAGTACCACGACGGCGATCCCGGTGAGGAAGAGCAGCGCCCGCCGGCGGCCCCGGCGCCCGCGGCGCGGCGGTTCGCCGTCACCACCGTCCCCGCCCACATCGGGCGGAGGCCCGAACTCCCCGAGGGCGGCCCGCGCTTCGGCCACCAGGTGGGCCTGGATCGTGGTGTCGTGCCGGGCCTCCGCCCGGCTCCAGGCGCGCTCGGCGAGTTCCCAGAGCGTCGTGAGGTGGGAGGGCTCGGTGTCGGTCACCTGGGCGAGGGCGACGACGGCGTACTTGGGCGGCAGGAGCCTGCCGTTGAGATAACGCTCCCACGAACTCCGGCTGTAGCCGGTCGCCTCGGCGAGCTGCGCGATGCTCACCCCACTGCGCTCGATCCGGCGCCGCAGCAGGGCCGTGAACTCCCTGATCTGCGGGTCCAGATCGTCCCCCAGCGCCCGCCAACGGGCCATTGCCACCCTCCTGTCCCCCGGTGCCGAGAATGATGCCTTTCCGACCTACCCAAGGGGATGCGAGGAACACGCGATACGGTTCCGCGTCACCCGCCGACGCAGACGTTGATGATGATCACGCCCAGGCACAGCCCGCCGCCCGACGTGGCCGACGCGGAGGGCGAGGCCGAAGCGGAGGCCGTCGGGGCCGTGGTGGGGGTCGCCGACCGGGTCGCGGGCGGCGCCGCGGTTCCCGTACCGCCGCCTCCCGGGGCGCGGGACGTGGCGGTGCCGGTGTCCGCGGACGTGCCGTCGACAGGACTGGCGGAGGCGGCGTCGGGGCCGGCGTCGCGCGCTGCGGACACCGGCGTGCCGCTCCCGTCGCCGCCCGGCGCGGTGCCCACCGGTAACCCGCCGGGGAGCTGCGTGCCGGTGCGAGCCGATGCCGGGGGCGCCGAAGTGGCGGGCGCCTGGGCCCGTCCGGTGCTGCTGTCCGCCGTGAGGCCGGCCAGCACGAGCAGGCCGAGCGCGGAGGCCGGCACCAGGCCGAAGCCGGCCACCAGGAGCCTCTTGCGCCACCGGTGCGGTTTCGGCAGCCCTTCGGCCGGGGCGAGCGGGTCGAGCGGGTCCGGGTCGGGTACGTACGTGCCGCCGCCGCGGTCGGCCAACTCCCACAGGGCGCCGAGGCGTTCGTAGTCGGCCCCGCAGAGCTGGCCGAGCACTTCGACCGCGTCACGAGGCGGCACCTTGGCGCCGTTGAGGTAGCGCTCCCAGGACTCCGTGCTCTGCGACGTACGCGCCGCCAGCGTCGGCACGGCGAGGCCGCTGCGGTCCTTCATCCTGCGCAACTGCACAGCGAGCCGGCGCGCGTTGGCGCTCATGGTGTCCGGCAACGGTTCCCACAGCGTCACGGCGGTCCCCTCCCCCACGTCCCGCGACCCACGTTAGAACGCCAGTGCCCTGCCCGGAGCGTTTTCCGGACAGGGCACCAGAACGGACGAAGTCGGTCTCAGACGGCCAGCTTCTTGCGCAGGTTGTCATCGATCGCGGCAAGAAAGTCCTGGGTGGTGAGGTACGGCTGGTCCTTGGAGATCAGCAGCGCCAGGTCCTTGGTCATCTGGCCGTTCTCGACGGTCGTGACGCAGACCCGCTCCAGGGTCCCGGCGAACCCGGTGACCTCGGGGGTGTCGTCCAGCTTGCCGCGGTGGGCGAGGCCGCGGGTCCACGCGAAGATCGAGGCGATCGGGTTGGTGGAGGTGGGCTTGCCCTGCTGGTGCTGCCGGTAGTGGCGGGTCACCGTGCCGTGCGCGGCCTCGGCCTCGACGGTCCTGCCGTCGGGGGACATCAGGACGGAGGTCATCAGGCCCAGCGAGCCGAAGCCCTGCGCGACGATGTCGGACTGGACGTCGCCGTCGTAGTTCTTGCAGGCCCAGACGTAGCCGCCGGACCACTTGAGGGCGGCGGCGACCATGTCGTCGATGAGGCGGTGCTCGTAGGTGAGACCGGCCTTCTCGAAGTCGGCCCGGAACTCGGCGTCGAAGATCTCCTGGAAGAGGTCCTTGAACCGGCCGTCGTACTTCTTGAGGATCGTGTTCTTCGTCGACATGTACACCGGGAAGCCCCGGTCCAGGCCGTACGCGAACGAGGCCCGCGCGAAGTCGCGGATCGACGCATCGAGGTTGTACATGGCCATGGCCACACCGGGGCCCGGGAACTCGTACACCACGAGCTCGACGGGATCGGAGCCGTCCTTCGGGGTGAAGGTCAGGGTGAGGGTGCCCTCGCCGGGGACCTTCAGGTCGGTGGCGCGGTACTGGTCGCCGAAGGCGTGGCGGCCGACGACGATCGGCTTGGTCCAGCCGGGGACCAGACGCGGCACATTGTCGATGATGATCGGCTCGCGGAAGATCACACCGCCGAGGATGTTGCGGAGGGTGCCGTTCGGGGAGCGGTACATCTCCTTCAGGCCGAACTCCTCGACCCGGGCCTCGTCCGGCGTGATCGTCGCGCACTTCACGCCGACGCCGTACTCCTTGATCGCGTTCGCCGCGTCGACCGTGACCTGGTCGCGGGTGGCGTCGCGGTGCTCGATACCGAGGTCGTAGTACTTCAGCTCGATATCGAGGTACGGCAGGATCAGCTTGTCCTTGATGAACTGCCAGATGATGCGGGTCATCTCGTCACCGTCGAGCTCGACGACGGGATTGGCCACCTTGATCTTCGCCATGGGAGCAAGCTACTCGGCCCACCCCCGTGACCCCGGGAACCGCACCGGGTCAGCGCACCGAGAACCGGACGATGTCCTCCAGGAACGGGATCTCCAGGATCGGGTTCGGCTGCGCCATCAGCGCCAGCAGCACGATCACCGTGCCGAGGAACCCGTACGTGATCACATCGGTGAACCGGCTTCGCACCGCCAGCATCCCCACCGACGGCATCAGCCAGCGCAGCCCGGCGCCCAGCAGCAGCCCGGCACCGATCAGCACGATGCCGGCCCGGAAGCTGCCCGCCGCCGTCAGCAGCAGCCCGACGGCGACCGCGCCCAGCACCGCCAGGATCGGCCACTGCCGGGCCGGGGCGGGGGCGTTGGGCCCTATCGCACGGCCGCCGCCCTCGGGGCGGGCGGTCGTACGCGTCCAGGCCGGGAAGCGCCTGCTGCGCTCAGCCGACATGACCCTCGGCCGCCTCTACGACGTTGGCCAGCAGCATCGCGCGGGTCATCGGGCCGACGCCGCCCGGGTTCGGCGAGATCCACTCCGCGACCTCGGCCACGCCGGGGTGAACATCGCCGACGATCTTGCCGTCGGCGTCCCGGCTGACGCCCACGTCGAGGACGGCCGCGCCCGGCTTGACGTACTCGGGCTTCACCAGGTGCTGGACACCCGCCGCCGCCACGATGATGTCGCCCTGGCGCAGCTGGGCGCCCAGGTCACGGGTGCCGGTGTGGCAGAGGGTGACGGTGGCGTTCTCCGACTTACGGGTCAGCAGCAGGCCGATCGAGCGGCCCACGGTGACGCCGCGGCCGACGACGACCACATGCGCGCCGTTGATCTCCACCTTGTGGCGGCGCAGCAGCTCCACGATGCCGTTCGGGGTGCACGGCAGCGGGCCGGGCTCGTTCAGCACCAGCCGGCCGAGACTCATCGGGTGCAGGCCGTCGGCGTCCTTGGCCGGGTCCATCAGCTCCAGGACGCGGTTGGTGTCGATGCCCTTGGGGAGCGGGAGTTGGACGATGTAGCCGGTGCACTCGGGGTTGTCGTTCAGCTCCCGTACGACCGCCTCGATCTCCTCCTGGGTCGCGGTGTCGGGCAGCTCGCGCTGGATGGACGCGATTCCGACCTCCGCGCAGTCGCGGTGCTTTCCGGCGACGTACCAGCGGCTGCCCGGGTCGTCGCCGACCAGCAGCGTGCCGAGGCCGGGGGTGATGCCCCGCGACCTGAGCGCCGCGACGCGGGTGGACAGTTCGGACTTGATCGCGGCGGCAGTGGCCTTGCCATCGAGAATCTGGGCGGTCATGCCCCCCATCCTCTCAGGTCCGCGTACCGCCGCCGTACAAGCCGCTGGACAGGGCAGCCAGCGGGCCACGACGATGTGACGTCGTCCCAATCATCACTCCGGACTCATCGTCCCCGCTCGGAGGAATCAGCACGTGAGTTATCCGCCCGGTCCCAGCAATCCTTACGGCCAGCAGCCGCCCCAGCAGCCGCAGCAGCCCCAGCAGCCTCCGCAGCAGCCGTACGGCTACCCGCAGCAGCCCCCGGCCGTCCCGCAGCAGCCGCAGCCCGGCTACGGCTACCCGCAGCAGCCGCCCGCCCCCCAGGGCTTCCCCCAGCAGCAGGGCTACCCGCCGCAGCAGGCCGGCTACCCCCAGCAGGGCGGCTATCCCCCGCAGGGCGGCTACCCCAGCGGCTACCAGGGCGGTTACCCGGGCGGGCCGGTCCCCGGCATGCCGCCGTACGCGAGTTGGGGCGCGCGCTTCGGCGCCCTGCTGCTCGACGCCCTCATCTTCAACCTGATCCCGGGGATCCTGTTCATCGTCGGATACAGCCAGCTGATCAGCTCCGCGCTCGACACCAGCTGCGACTACTCCGGCACCTACAGCTCCTGCTCCAGCCCCAAGACGCCCGGCAGCGCCATCGTCCTGCTGCTGCTCGGCGCGCTGCTGTCGTTCGTCGCCGCGCTGGTCATGTGCTACCTGGAAGGCACCAAGGGCCAGACCCCGGGCAAGAAGGCCCTGGGCATCAAGGTGCTGCGCGAGATCGACGGCCAGCCGCTCGGCTTCGGCATGGCCTTCGTACGCCGCCTGTGCCACGGACTGGACGGTGCCGCCTGCTACATCGGCTTCCTGTGGCCGCTGTGGGACGACAAGAAGCAGACGTTCGCCGACAAGATCGTCAAGTCGGTTGTCGTCAAAACGCAGTAATCATCCGATAAAAATGACGTGGCGTCCCCTCCCCCGGACTCCGTCCGGGGGTGCCCCCAGCTCGCATCCGCTCGGAGGAAGACTCACGTGAGTTACCCGCCAGGTCCCAACAACCCGTACGGCCAGCAGCCGCCCCAGCAGCCGCAACAGCCGTACGGGTACCCGCAGCAGCAGCCCCAGCAGCCGCAGCCCGGCTACGGCTACCCGCAGCAGCAGCCGCCGCAGGGAGCTCAGCCCTACGGTGCCTATCCGCAGCAGCCGCAGGCTCCTTACGGCTATGCGGGTGGCCCCGAGGTCATGCCGCAGGCCCCGAAGACGGCGCGCACGCTGCTCTTCGTACTGGGCGGCATGGAGATCGTCGCCGCGCTGCTCGTCTTCGTCGGCGCCGCCGCTCTGTCGGCGCTCGACGACACGAACACCTCGTCCCTGCCGATCGGAGTGCTGTGGTTCGCCGGGGTGTTCGCCCTCGCGCTCGGCGCGCTGTGCATCGCGATGGGCACGAAGTTCAAGACCGGCGGCCCGGGCACGCGTACCGGGGCGATCGTCATGGGTGCGCTGGTCCTGGTCGGGGGCGTGATCAACCTCTTCAGCGGAGGCATCTTCGCGGTGCTGCCCCTGGTGCTGGCCATCCTGGTCATCGTCTTCTCGGCCAAGGCCGAGACGGCGGCCTGGTTCAACCGCCCGCGTTACTGAGCCGTCGCGTACGAAAGCCGCACCTCGTCGAGGTGCGGCTTTCGTACGTCCGTATCAGTGGAAGAAGTGCCGCGTGCCGGTGAAGTACATCGTCACGCCGGCCTTCTTCGCGGCCTCGACGACCAGTTCGTCGCGGACCGAACCGCCCGGCTGGGCCACCGCCTTGACGCCTGCCTCGGCCAGCACCTCGAAGCCGTCCGGGAAGGGGAAGAAGGCGTCGGACGCGGCGTAGGAGCCGGCCGCGCGCTCGGCGCCGGCGCGCTGGACGGCGAGCTTGGCGGAGTCGACGCGGTTGACCTGGCCCATGCCGACGCCGACCGTGGCGCCGTCCTTGGCGAGCAGGATGGCGTTGGACTTGACGGCCCGGCAGGCCCGCCAGGCGAAGGCCAGCTCGGCCAGTTCGCCGTCGGACAGTGCCTCGCCGGTCGCCAGCGTCCAGTTGGCCGGGTCGTCGCCGTCGGCCTGGAGGCGATCCTTCTCCTGGAGGAGCAGGCCCCCCTCGATCGGCCGGAACTCCTTGACGGCGCACGGCGCTTCGGGGGCCCGGAGGACGCGGATGTTCTTCTTGCGGGCCAGCACCTCGACCGCGCCGTCCTCGTACCCCGGCGCGACGATGACCTCGGTGAAGATCTCGGCGACCTGCTCGGCCAGCTCGACGGTCACCGGCCGGTTGACGGCGATCACCCCGCCGAAGGCGGACAGCGGGTCGCAGGCGTGGGCCTTGCGGTGGGCCTCGGCGACATCGGAGGCGAAGGCGATACCGCAGGGGTTGGCGTGCTTGATGATCGCCACACAGGGCTCGTCGTGGTCGTACGCCGCCCGGCGCGCGGCCTCGGTGTCGACGTAGTTGTTGTACGACATCTCCTTGCCGTGCAGCTGCTCGGCGGAGGCGAGGCCGGGCGAGCCGTCGACGTACAGCGCGGCGCCCTGGTGCGGGTTCTCGCCGTAGCGCAGCACGTTCTGGCGCTCGTAGGTGGCGCCGAGGAAGTCCGGGAAGGGGCTGTCGTCGGCGGGGGCGTACGCGTTGGCGAACCAGCTCGCGACGGCCACGTCGTAGGAGGCGGTGTGCTGGAAGGCCTCGGCGGCCAGCCGCTTGCGCTGCGCCAGGTCGAAGCCGCCGTCGCGGACGGCGGAGAGCACGTCGGCGTAACGCTGCGGGCTGACGACGACTGCCACGGACGGGTGGTTCTTGGCGGCGGCGCGGACCATCGAGGGGCCGCCGATGTCGATCTGCTCGACGCACTCGTCGTCCGAGGCCCCGGAGGCGACGGTCTCCTTGAAGGGGTAGAGGTTGACCACCACGAGCTGGAAGGGCTCGACGCCCAGTTCGGCCAGCTGCCGCTGGTGGTCCTCCAGGCGCAGGTCGGCGAGGATGCCGGCGTGCACGCGCGGGTGCAGCGTCTTGACCCGGCCGTCCAGGCACTCGGGGAAGCCGGTCAGCTCCTCGACCTTGGTGACCGGCACCCCGGCGGCGGCGATCCTCGCGGCCGTCGAGCCGGTGGAGACCAGCTCGACCCCCGCCTCGTGGAGGCCGCGCGCCAGCTCCTCCAGTCCGCTCTTGTCGTAGACGCTGACCAGCGCGCGACGGATCTCCCGCTTGCTCTCGGCACTCACGGCAACAGAACCTTTCGTCCCTCAATGCGATACCCATCGCGGGACAGCCGCCCCACGACGTCGACGAGCAGCCTTCGCTCGACTTCCTTGATGCGCTCGTGGAGCGCTTCCTCCGTGTCGTCCGGGCGGACCTCGACCGCACGCTGCGCGATGATCGGGCCGGTGTCGACCCCGTCGTCGACGAAGTGGACCGTGCAGCCCGTGACCTTGACCCCGTACGCGAGCGCGTCGCGCACCCCGTGCGCGCCGGGGAAGCTCGGCAGCAGGGCGGGGTGCGTGTTGACGATGCGGCCGCCGAAGCGGGCCATGAACTCCTTGCCCACGATCTTCATGAAACCGGCCGAGACGACAAGGTCGGGCTCGAACGAGGCAACGGCCTCGGCCAGCCCTGCGTCCCACTCCTCGCGGCTGCCGAAGTCCTTCAGCTTCGCGACGAACGTCGGCAGCCCGGCACGCTCGGCACGCTCCAGGCCGACGATGCCCTCGCGGTCGGCGCCGACCGCGACAACGTTCGCGCCGGCGTCCAGCAGGGCCTGGAGGTTGGTGCCCGAGCCGGACACGAGCACGACGAGACGGGAGGGTGGGGGAAACGCAGCCACGGCAGGTGGTCCCTCGGGGAGTTGCGGCGATATGGAGGATCGTACGAGTCGGGGGGCCCTGAGATTCCAGGGAACCCTACGAGGCCGCCGACCGTCAGCAACGATACCGGCACACCGAACGGCCCCCACGGGACGGGGGAGCGCGCGGACGGTAGCGTCTGCTGAGGAGTAAGGGCGTACGCGCGTAGCGGACGTGACGTATCTGACACGAGCAGGGGATGACTCGAGCAACCATGAGCAGCGGCCGCAGCACCACCACCCACCGCGTGGCGACCGCGCTGCGTGAGCGGCGTCCCCAGGACAACCCGTTCGCCCCGCCGCCCGAAGACGCTCCCGAGCAGCCCTGGCAGCCGCGCCGGCCGGAGGACTCCTCCGGTCCCGAGGACGAACGCCCCGCTCCCCCGCCGCCGCCCGCCTGGGGCGGCCAGTGGAGCGACCAGCGGCCCGGCCGGCAGTCCGGCGGCCTCGGCGGCGGTCCCCGTCCCGGCCCCGACTCCGGTCCCGGCTCCGGCGGCAACGGCGCGGGCGGCCCCTCCGGGCCCCGCTTCGACCCGACGGACCCCGCCCAGCGGCGGGCCCGCTACGCGCTGCTCTCCGGCATGTGGGGCCTCTTCTTCGCCCTTCTGGGCTGGACGTCCTTCTCGCTGCTCCTCGGCGCGCTCGCCCTCTACTGGGGCATCTCCGCGCTCCGTATGAAGCCCGAGCAGCGTGCCGACGCCCGCGCCGCCGCTGCCGCCGCCCTCTCCCGGGCTCCCGTCCACGACGAGGACCCGCGCCCCCAGGCCCCGTCCGGCGAGCTCGCGGAAAAGCCCCAGCGCACCGCCGCCCTCAGCGGCATCGTCGCCGGCAGCCTCGCCATGCTCCTCGTCGCGGCCACGTACACGATCCACTTCGTGTACCAGGACTACTACTCCTGCACCCGCGACGCCCTGACGTCCGCCTCGCGCGCCGCCTGCGCGGATCTCCTCCCGACGCCCCTGCGTTCGGTCATCGACAACGGCTGAGCAGACCCCGCCGGGTCACTCCCTCGGGTCACCGGCCCGGTGCCGCCCCGGCGGCACCGACGGGAACTCCGTCAGCGCGTCCGTCTCGGACTCCTCCCGCTCCGGAAGGCCGGCCGGCTGCTCGGCAGGCAGCTCGACGGCCCCCGTCGGCGCGGCCGGCTCCACGTCCCGCAGCCGCCACCACCGGAGACCGAGCGCCAGGGGCAGCCCGACCACCAGGGTCCAGGCGCACGCCGCGGCTCCCGTCCGCCACGCGGAGGGCCCGAAGTCGGCGAGCGTCCCCTCCCCGAGCGGCCCGGAGGCGACAGCCGCGAGCCCCGCGGCCACCACGCCGCACAGCCCGGCCGCGCAGGCAGCGACGGCCGCCGTGCCCCGGTTCGTACGCCCCACCGCGAAGTGCGCGACCGCCAGCGCGGCACCGGCGGGGATGGCGAGGACGGCCCAGCTCAGGGGCGTACCGCCGCCCTGCCCGGGCAGGGCGGCCAGCAGCGGGAAGTCCGGGAGCACGGGGTAGCCGGAGGCACCGGCCGGGGCGACGACGCTGCCCGCGCCGATGCTGAAGCCGGGACCGAGGGCATAGGCCGCGCCCCACACCGCCGCGTTCGGGACGAGCGCGATGGAGACCAGCAGCACCGCGAACTTCCCGGCCACGGAATCGCTCAGCTCCCCGAAAGCCCCGGCGGACGCCCCCGCGTGCCACACCAGCGACACCCCCGTCAGCAGCGCCCCGCCGCCCAGCAGCACCGCGAGCCCCGCTGCGGCGGCCCGCAGCGTCCTGACGGCCCCCTCGTGCGACACCGCGCCGGGCAGCGGAATCGGCGGCCGGCCGCGCTCGAACCAGGCCCCGGCGGCGGCCGCGAGCAGGGCGAAGACCGGCAGGTGCAGCAGTGCGCCGAGCGCGTCGCTGCGCACCGGCCCGTACGAGGTGTAGAGCACGGCGCAGCCGCCCACCGCCGTATAGCCGCCGGCCAGCCATCCCAGCGCGGCCCAGCCGACCTCGCCCTCGTCGGCCGCCGAGTCCGCCCCGGCCCGGTACAGCAGCCATGCCGGAAGCGCCGCCAGCAGCAGCGGCGTCAGCCCGGCGGGTGCGGGGGCCCCGCCGAGCGTCTCCATGCGTACCAGGCCCGTGCCGTGGGCCAGCAGCCAGACATCGGCGGCGACGTGCAGCGCGCCCTGGATGCCCCCGCTGTCGGGGTACGGGGAGATGATCCACAGGAAGAGGACGAGCACGGCGGTGGCGCCCAGCCCCAGGCCTGCGGCCGCCACCCCTCCCGCGAGCGCCGAGGGCGCCCTCTCCGGCAGCGACGGCAGGGGCGGCGTGCGGTCGTTGCGGTCGGTCATATGGGTCACGCCACCCCATGCTGCCCTGAAGAACCCCTTTTGCCCCGGCAGCGTGGCGAGTGGTAACCGTGTCGCCGAATATGACGCTATGCGGCTTATCGCACGATCATGCACCACCCCGGCGGCGGCGTTCGACGCGCTCCACGTGCACTGCGCGGGTCCCGTCCTCCGCCAGGTCGAGCTGCTCACCGGCAACTCCCGGCTCGCCCGCCGCTCCGTGCGGCGCGCCTTCGTCGTCGCCTGGCAGCACTGGCCCACCGTCGCCGTCGACCCGGACCCGGTGGGCTGGATCCGCGCGGCCGCGCACGACTACGCCCTCGCGCCCCGGCACCGCTGGACCCCCCTGCGCCGTCCGCGCCGCCGCGCCCGCGCCGGTCCCGGGCTCGCCCTGCGCACGGCCCTGCTGCGGCTGCCGCCCGCCTCGCGCCGCGCGTTCCTGCTCTACGACGGCCTCGGCCTCGACCTCCCCGAGGCGGCCGCCGAGACCGCCGCCAGCACGGCCGCCGCCGCCGGCCGCATCATGCGGGCCCGCGCCAAGCTCGGCGAGGACGCGGCCGCCCGGCTGCACCCGCTGCTCCGCGAGGCCCGTACGGCCCGGCCGGCCGGGCCCGTGCTGCGGCGCCGCAGCGAGCGCCGGGTGCGGCGGCAGACGGCCGGGGCGGTGGGGCTGACGGCGGCCTTCGCGCTGTGGACGGGCGTGACGACCGTGGCGGACCCGGTGCAGTGGATCACACCGCCGGCCACGGCCTCCGTACGCGGCCCGGAGCCGCCGGACCGGCCCATGGCCGCGGAACCGGCCGCCGAACCCGCCCCCGTACAGCAGGACGCCCCGCAACTGCGCCGGGACACGATGCGCTGCGCGCCGTACGACCGGTGGTGCGGGGCGGTCGTGCCGCGCGAGCCCTTCCACTGAAGGGCAGGAAAAAACGGCGGTGGGGCGGCCCCCCCCCCCCGACCCCGGCCCCCCCCCCCCGCAGATGGGGGGGGGGGACCCCCGCAGAGACCGCCGCGCCCCCGC